>JALXAX010000051.1 GCA_026991755.1 Thiotrichaceae bacterium
AAACCTCCACACAAACTTATTTGCTTATCTTGTTAAACCTTTCTCACGACTGCTTTGAATCGTGTTCCTCCTGTCACCTCAACGCCGTCTTAAGCTGCGTTGTTGCTGTCGGAGGATGCGCATTATATACATCCCTTTTTCACCGTCAACAGTTTTTTTAATTAATTTATAAAACCTTGCTCAAATCAGCAGAATAAGAGCTACAAAATAGTATTTTTATATATTTAAATCAGTAAGTTAAAAATACCACTCTTCAAGGTTTTTTTATCTGCACACACGTTTAAACAGGAGCATTATTGATATACACATTCATAAATGGATTTAGAATCATGAGTAGAAGGGAATTCCATTAAAGTCTTACTTTCGTACATTAGGGTTCTCATCATCTATTACATGACCAACTTCTGGGTAAAGAGGAAGAAGCACGGCATTCCCCTGCGTCATTACAAAACAACTCGGGACAACCAGTAGATAGATACATTCACTATATTCAAACACCCCCTCGAAGCAAACCCTCACACTAAGCACTCGCCTCTTTCGTTCCTCGAAAACGGGATGTTCATGAAATTGTTTTTTTTCCCTTCTACGCACCAAGAGGCGAGGAATAAACCCAGGGGATTTATTAAAAGGTGGCGCTAGGTAATCTATGTTAAAGTGCCTCCTTCTATATCACTATGCTATTGATCTTTGAAACCCACCTACTGAGGACCTTAATTTATAAACTCTGCTTATCAAGCTAGTATAGCCAATACAGTTTTCATACCTCATCAATCACACATCTAGTCACTTATATAGCAATCTTAATGATTTCTGTAGGTTTAGCACATAACCTACCCCATATAGTTTGACATTTGCTCTATTTACATATAAAAAGGACAGCAATATTAGCAGAGCAGAAGAGACATATGTTCTTAACGATTAAATTTACTCATAGGCTATTGTAGCCACACGTCATGAAAACAAAGGCCTATTCAGCTTACCTACCAACCATCTTTGGATACCAACCACTGATTACACCCATATTGAAACTACCCACTGCACCTGCTTTAATTGACAGTGAAACAACCTAGCATATTGCTAGACCCCGTATAAACGGGCTACTGGAGGAAATTTTGAGTAAACATTCGACGTCCATGGATCAGAAGATTCAAAAAGATTGGGCTGACGTTATGCAACAATTCGAACTACCTGTTGATGAAATCAATAGTAAGGACGATATCAAGGGTTTGAACAGTACTACCCCCCTTGCTTCAAAGAAACCACGCTCTAAAGCTATGCTTATTGCATCTGTTTTTGGTGGCACTCTCGCGATTGCTGTTGCAACACTGTATTCAAAAACAGAAAATGACATATCATTGGCTGTATTAAACAACCTATTGGAAAGCACTACGGCTATCAGTTCTGTCAAGACTGATACCCAAGCATTAAAACCTCAATATCTAACCTTAACAAAAGACCTTAGCTTATCGACCATTGAAACTCTTGCAGCCGACACATCTACGGATATTGTCGCTGTAGAAGATCAACAGTGGAAGACCCATATTGTTTCTTCAAAAGATAAACTTAATACAATGCTCTCAAAACTAGGCATCGATAAGTCCACTTCTGAGGATTTGCTAAAAGTTTCCAACATTAGTAAAGAATTAAATAAAGCGACAGAAGGTTACATCCTTAGAGCTGAAAAACAAGATAACAAACTTAATCAACTGGTTGTCTACAAAATAAACTCAAAAAAGAGTTATATCATTACTAGAAATGATGACAAATATACAGGTGGCTTTGAGAACAAGGTTATTGAGACACGTCAAACGAGAAGCACCCTATTCATTGATCACTCACTTCGCTATGACGCAAACCAAGCCAGCATACCTTCAAAAATAGTACAAAAAGTTATAAACATATTTGACCGCGACTTAAAGCTAACTCGCGACCTCACTAAAGGCGACCGTGTTACATTGGTTTACGAACAAATATACCACCAAGGAAATAAAATTGCAGACGGTGAAGTACTTGCTGCTGAACTTATCCATAACTCAAGATCTCACCGTGCTATAAGATTTGTACAGGCTGATAATACGGTGGATTATTTTGACAACAAAGGTTACGACTTAAGTAACGCTTTTAAACGCCACCCAATGAATGCGGGAACTTTTAAAAGAATAAGTTCTGGTTTTGGTAAACGTCGCCACCCAATCTATAAGCGTATTCGCATGCATACAGGCGTAGATTATGCCGCAAATAGAGGTTCACCAGTTACTGTTACTGGAAATGGTATTGTTCAACATATATCCCGGAAAGGCGGGTATGGAAAAACCATTATCATTAAGCACAATGACGGATATTCTACACTTTACGGCCACCTAAGCAGATACAAGAAAGACCTTAAAAAAGGTCAGAAAGTTTATTTAGGTGATGTTATAGGCTACGTAGGCTCTACTGGAGCTTCGACTGGAAACCATCTACATTATGAAGTTCGCGTGAATGGCATACCGAAGAATCCATTAAAAATCAAACTACCTAAGGGTCTCTCCCTAGATCTTGCTGAACGCAAGAAATTCAAGGAAGACTCACGAAATCTTGTTAGACAGCTTGATGTTTTACAAAGGTTTGCAAATGAGAAGGTTGATATACAAAGTGGCTTTGGTGGTTAAATCCTAATAGAGAGACCTTTGCACGAAAGGATGGCGAGAGAAAAATGAGCGTAATTTTCTCTATTTTTGCTAAAAAAGAGGGTAATAGCCGAGCTATTAGCCGAATTTTTAGCAGAAATAGAGGAAATTCAAGCCATTTTTATCCGTTATATCTTTCGTGCAAAGGTCTCTAATAAACATTCTAAGAAAAAGGCTGATTTTCATCAGCCTTTTTTATTGTCTCTAATATTTATTACGCTTCAAGTAGAATGATTTTGAGAAAATCAACTCTTGTATACTACTTTTATCTTTACTTTCAGTAGCTTATATACCATGCTCAATAAAAACACTGCCCCACCACCCACCTTATTTCACTAGAATTAATACTTGACTTATTAAGCCTGAAACGCTGTAATACGCCTCCTTGGCCGGATAGCTCAGTCGGTAGAGCAGCGGATTGAAAATCCGCGTGTCGGTGGTTCGATTCCACCTCCGGCCACCAAATACTAGTTTCAGTAAGTCCTGAAACGTCCCAAAGCCCGCACTACAGCGGGCTTTTTTGTGCCTGACATATCCTTACGAATCCCAATGAATCCCACTGCTACCCTCAAATAAAAGGGTATGTTTCAGGGTATTTCTACTATCCTATTTATAGATACCCTCAAATACAGGCAATGAAAGGTGGTTTTAGATGAAAAGGCGGTTAAACGACACGATAGCTAGGAATGCAAAACCAAATGATAACGGCAAACCAAAAAAATATACGGATGGTGGGGGGCTTTACCTGCTAGTAAACCAAAAAAGCAAGTATTGGCGTTACAACTACAAATTCAATAATAAGTTTAAAACGCTGGCTTTAGGTGTCTATCCTGATATTAGTCTCAAAGAAGCACGTACAGCACATGAGGAAGCTAGAGAGCTGTTATCACGGGATATTGATCCAAGTGCATACAGGAAAATACAGAAAGCCACAAAAGCACATTTAGAAAATGACACCTTTGAAGCAATAGGCCGCGAATGGTTCGACTTATGGAAAGATGAACATACAGAAGGGCATATGAGCAAAATCATTGCCAGACTTGAAAATGATGTATTTCCTTGGTTGGGTGAACGGCCTATGGTTGATATAGAACCACCTGAGATTCTAATGATACTTCGACGGGTTGAATCAAGGGGCGCATTAGAAACAGCTCATAGAGTAAGGCAAGTTATAGGGCAAGTGTTCAGGTATGCCGTATCAACAGGAAGGGCGCAACGTGACCAGACAGCCGATTTAAGAGGGGCATTGAAGCCTTATAGACAAAAACACTTTGCAGCTCTCACTGATCCTAAAGATATAGGCCGCTTACTACGCGCTATTGATGACTATTCAGGATCATTGGTTGTTCAATGCGCCTTCAAGCTTTCCCCCTTAGTTATGCTTAGGCCTACTGAACTAAGCGGTGCTGAATGGAAAGAGATAGATATAGACAATGCAACATGGACTATACCCATAGCAAGAATGAAGGCAAAGCGAGCCGATAAGGAAGAAAATGCAACATCCCATATTGTTCCGTTATCAAGACAAGCTATAGAAGTACTCAACGAAATTAGACCTCTTACAGGTAGGTTTGAACATGTGTTTACAGGTGCAAGAAATCGTAGAAAGCCTATGAACTCTGCCACTATAAATGCGGCCTTGCGTAGATTGGGCTATGCAGAAACCATGAAAGCCCATTCATTCAGGGCTATGGCTTCATCCTTGCTAAACCAAATGGGATTCAATCCTGATGCAATAGAGCGACAATTGGCACATAAAGACAGTAATGAAGTAAGGGCGGCTTACAACAGGGCGCAATATTTAGAAGAGCGTAGGGAGATGTTGCAAAGCTGGGCTGACTACCTTGATAACCTGAAAAACGGTGCTGATGTGATACCTATTAGAGTCAATCAATGATTAAAACGTTACTACTGTAAATCATTACGATAGCAAAAATACAGGCGCGATATATACCCATATACCGCGCCTTTTTTGTGCCTGAAATTAGCCCGTAATAGGTGGGGGTATTTTTCAGGTTTCAAGAAATTCAGCATTTCTCTAAAAGGGGGTAGGAATACCAGTGGTTGATTATTTTTCATATTCTTGTTTAGAATGTTAGATAAACATAAAAACAAGGGCTTACAAATATGTTAAACACTACGTTTATTGAATCGCTAGAGGGGCTAGAACGACCTAAAAAATATTTTGATGGTCAGGGTATGTATTTATACTTACAGCCGTCAGGGGCTAAATACTGGCGTTTAAAATATCGCTACGAAGGACGCGAAAAAACTTATTCAATCGGCACATACCCGCGTATCTCACTAGAACATGCCAGGCAGAAAACCGATGAAGCAAAACAGCAATTGATACAAGGCATTGATCCAAGCGAGTTTAAACAGAATCAAGGTTTTGAAAACGTAGCGCGGGAATGGTGGGAAAACGAAAGGGACGGTTGGAAGCATAGTCACGCTCACATAGTCATAGACTCACTAGAAAAAGATGTATTTCCTTACTTGGGTACAAGAAACATAAGCGCAATAAGACCACCTGAACTACTAACCGTTATCAGGCGAATAGAAAAGCGTGAAGCTTATAGAGTGGCTGAGAAAGTACTACAGCGTGTCAGGTCGGTTTTTCGCTATGCCATACAGACGGGTAGGGCTAACCACAACCCAGCAACAGAATTACAGGGCGTTATAAAAACGCAAAAAGTCCAGCATAGACGGGCATTAGAAAGCAGTGAGCTACCGCTATTTATCCAAACCGTAAAAAACTATGCTGGCTTACCTTCAACCCGATACGCCATCTTGCTGATGTTGCTTACCTTCGTTCGTACCGATGAACTTAGAAAAGCGACTTGGGATGAATTTGACCTAGAAAAAGCCACTTGGAGGCTATCGGCTGAACGCACCAAAAAAGAAACCGTGCATATCATCCCGTTGAGCCAACAGGCTATAGAGCTGTTAAAAGAGATACCAAGCTACAAGCAGGGTAGTGGTTACTTATTTGAAGGCAGAAACAAAGGAAAACCCATATCTAGCAAAACCATGATTCATGCACTTTATAGAATGGGCTACAAAACCAAAGCAACGATTCACGGCTTTAGAAGTGTAGCCAGTACCATACTCAATGAATCGGGTGAATTTTCCGTTGATGTGATTGAACGACAACTAGCACACGTTGAAGGCAATGCAGTAAGACGGGCATATAACCATGCTCAATACCTGCCAGAAAGAACTAACATGATGCAATGGTGGGGGGATTATCTGGATGAAGTCCAAGGGGGCAAAAGTGAGGGAATAGTTGGAAAATTAAAAGGCTTTTTCTATCGTGGATAGACTATGATAAAATACATACTTTAAAATATACATATTTCGGATGCTGTTTATGCAAATCACATCAAAAGAACTTAGAATACAGGCAAAAAATGCACTAGAAGCCGTAAGGCGTGGTGAAGAGGTAGAAATAACCTATCATGGAAAGGTGGTAGCTCTCCTTGTTGCGCCTGATTATGCCGTTGATGAGCAATCACAAGACGAGGCGTTGCCTGGCTTTGGTATGTGGGCTGATAGGAAGGATATGGAAGACTCTGTTGAATATGTGCGTAACTTGAGAAAACCAAGGTATACACTCTAATGTTAGTAGATACCTGCGTATTGATAGATCATTTCAAGGGTAATGTTTCTGTGTCAGAGTTCCTTAAAAGTAATACAGGTAATCTCTCAATATCTACTGTAACGGATATGGAAATGGCACAAGGTTTGAGGGATAAAAAGGAGTTGCGAACATATGAAAAGCTACTCCGTTCCTTGAGTATTAATATCATAGAAATTGATGAAGAAACTTCATTAAAGGCTAGATTATGGGTTAGAACTTATGGTCTATCTCACAACCTGTGCCTTGCTGATTCACTCATAGCGGCAACGGCATACACTGCTAATTTAACGGTAGTCACTTTCAATATCAAAGATTTTAGGTTTCTTGATCTTGAACTGTTATCACCTGAGTAATTAATCATGGCGCAACAATACAACAGTGTGTGGGAAACTATGATCTGTATGTGTACTTGCTCCCTAGTTCCGCGCTTCCCCCTCCACGCCTTCGCAAATTGTTTTGTTACTTTTATTGCAATGCATGAAGTGAGCTTGAAGGCTTAGCGCTGGTATGTACCGATATATCAGGCAATTATTAAAATCATGCGGATTCATGCGCGCTCATGCACTTGCTTAAAATATTCCTGCTTGAAAGGCTGGAACAATTATTAGGTAGATAAAAGCAAGTACAGCACCAAAAATAAGCCACTTAATGGTAGAGAAAATAAAATTAAACATAGGCTGAGAGGGTAGCATTAACCTCT
The DNA here is from genome assembly GCA_026991755.1 of Thiotrichaceae bacterium. GTDB lineage: Bacteria > Pseudomonadota > Gammaproteobacteria > Thiotrichales > Thiotrichaceae > HyVt-477. The sequence continues at coordinate 7,010 of JALXAX010000051.1, forward strand.
TATCAAACCCACAAAACGCACTCCACTCCCCGCCTAACCGAAAAATAGGGTGGTTTAAATTGTGCAGTGAATCAAGTGCATCAAAACCCTGAACAATGGCTCTATAAGGGCTGGAAAGGTTAAAACCTTAAAATATCAATAGTGCACTTTCGTGCATTATCGTGCATTTTTGATTTATTAAGATAATAGCGGCGCTACTAGGTGTACCCATAAAATAATAGCGGTGCTATTAATCCATAAAAGAGGTCAATACTCGCACTCCTTCACGCTTTCGGTTCTCTCGCATTAATCAATATTTTGAAATGGATTATGAAGCTTAAAAACGGCTGTAAACCAAGTGGTATAAGGCTATTGATGGGATTAGTGGGAAAAGTAGCGTTTCATTCTGTTTCACGTTTGTTCACAAAATGAAGTCTTGAAAACAGGTGCTAGAATTACACCCATAAAAAAAGGGAAAGCTGATACGGGCTTTCCCTTTTGGATACCTAAGGTTGATACACAGTAGGAGGTGTAAGTATGCCAGATGAAGGCAAGCCCAGCAAACAAGAGATTGAATGGGTAAGTGAACTAGATAAAGATGATGTCTTTGTCGTGCATGAAAAGGGGCGGGTAACAGGAGGAGAATACAAATTATTGATGAAGTTTCCAGAATGGCATAGGTCGTTTTTCTATTCCTTACAGCACCGTTGTTCTTTAGGAATGTCTTTGACTCAGTTAAAGGTAGGACTTAAAGGTTCTGAGCGTTATGAGAATGAGGTTACTTTATTTGAAAATTATGAATTTGATAGGGGGGAGGGTTTGCGTCCTATTATGGAAATTAGGCGAATATCAGAAATGATTTTTCCTCTTGTGTGGTATAGCAATCAGAGACGAAGGGTAGAGGATGAATTGATAAGCTGTATCGAATACGAAGGTATGAGTGCAAGGGGTGTTGATAGGTGGGATGCGGATATAGTTTGTGCTGAATTTGAATTAGATAGCCTATCTATGATCGAGCGTGAACAAAGACGGGAAAGGTATGCCTCTGTATCTGTTCATATTGATGATGTAGAGAAAATGATAAGTGTGGGGGCTATTGGTTGGAGGGTTGCTAAATATCTAATAATTTGGCGGTATTACTTGGATGAAAGGGCTACGAAAGCAAACAAAATAACAGTTCCTAGTGTGCAAAATAATGTTCAGGTGTTAGAAGATAAGAAATCAAAGATGCGTGAAGAAACAATAGAAAGGCACGAGGCATGGTTTCAATGTGCATGTGACATTATTGATAATTGGGATACTTATAAAAATAAATATATTGATAAGCAACTATCAGCTAATAAAGTTTGTGAGAAAGTAGCGGAAAAAATGAGTGTTGGTGCTGATGGTGTAAAAAAAGCAATATCACAACGTATTGGTTTATATATAAAAGAGTTAAGAAAAAAATAATAAGTTAAGAATTTCCCAACTTTCTCAACTCTAGTTGTATATGGTTATTAAGTCATTCATTTAAGGGCTTAACACCATGCAACACAAACCACCAAAGAAAGAAAAATTATACTGTCGTAGCTGGGCGGCTGATTATTTAGGTGTGACTTCTAACACGCTGAAAAGCTACCCAATACCCTTTATTCAATATAGCCGTTTCGGTTATGCCCTCTATAAGCTCGCAGACCTGAGAGCATTTAAGGAAAAATCAATTCATAACCTACCAAAACAATCCGAAAGAGAAGGAGGCATTCATGAAATCGCCACCTAACCCATAAACCCACCAATTTACGCAACACATAAAAAAGCCCCAAGTATTGAGCTAAATACTTGAGGCTGGGGCTAACGGTTTAAATCCCTTAAACCGTTGTGTTGTAACCAATAAACGACAAAATCAAAAGGTGTTCAACATGAACAAGAATAGCATATTGCCTAAAAAAAGTGGAAGTTCCACTAATCAAAAGGTCTTGACAGACAAAACAAATCTAGCGTATTTTAATTGGACTGATGCAAAAAACATCGGTCGGGATTATCACCCCGCAAAACCAAGGCGCATAAGTCGCCATTTAAGCGACTTTTTTTGTGCATGTAGTAAACTGGTACATTGTGCCATTATGACGGACTGTATAGGGGAACTCTTAGCTTTGGCTTTGAGTTCGCCGCGTCCCTTGGTTGCGGTTGTGATAACCCTATGCAAGTCCGTCACCTTTCGATTATCACCGAAAGCGACAGACTCCAATCTAACCAAGGAGGCTGTATAATGAGCCATAGTAAAAATCAATCTGGCATTTCGTCCAGCATTCAGGGTATCCACTCTGAAAAACAATCCCAACTATTTGAAAATATCGCCCTAGCGTCCGTTCCGTATCATCTTGATATTGATAACGACCTTAACAATCAAAGCCTTGTTGATGCTCAATATTGCATCCTCTCGAATATTCAAGGTCAACTTGAAGTCTTTCAAGTCCTTGCTGACTCATTACCTGCTAAAGAAGAAATACAGATACAAGCAGGTTCTCTGTCTGCTTTTGCAGAAACTATTGCCCGTCAAGTAGCCACTATGGAGGTGGTTACAGATGGGCTGTCTAGTGTTATCTCACAGCTTAAACGAGATCATGAAAAACAATGTGAAGCGTATGAATTACAGCTTTCCGTGTTGCGTGATACTTGCGAAACATTGCGAGGTGATCGGTCATGAGTGCTTTAGCAGTTGCCCCTATTAAGTCACAACCACGCAAACAAGCTGTTAAGCGTTCTTATATCCCTCCTGTACCTGCAAAAGGTGATATTGAGGCTTGTACTAAATACGCCCGTTATCTTGCTGACAAGAGCGATAAGCCACGGCATGAAGTATTGGCGGTGGTATGGGTTCGCTTTCTTAATTGGTCGTTCCTTTCTGATGGCAAGTATCAGGGGGCTACCTCATGAAAATACAGCTCAATATCAGCGACATCATCAAAGGCACGGATGCAGACGGCAAAGCTCATAAGCGCGTTTACTGGTTAATGATGGCTCAAATCATGCCTGTTTTCTTACGTGAATTACTCAAGCATGTTTCTGGTAACAAAATGCAAGCGTCAAAGCTGGCAGGGCTTGACCGTGGCACGTTGGATAGGCGGCTTAAACAGTACGGTGTCAGCGTTGAAAAGAAGGTAGTCACACATAAAGGGGGTGCGTCATGAGTGATAATAATGACCGCTTTTTACGCCTTCCTGATGTGCTGGATCGTACCGCCTTATCTCGTTCGGTGGTTTATCGTTTGGTTCAGCAGGATGCATTTCCTAAACAGATAAAAATAGGTGCTACGGCTGTGTGGTCGGAGCGTGATGTTAATCAGTGGATGGAGGATATTAAAGCGGGGGTGCATCATGGGTAGCCCTCAAGAGCATACAGCGCCTAACCGCTTTGCATTAGCTAGTCAGGAATGGGCTAATTATAAATTCTTTCGTGATCATTTTGAGCGTTCCAGAAGGCTTGCTATTAAGCGTCAGGCACGGTATGAGCTGTTAAAAGCAATGTTTGAACGCGAGTATCAAGATTCTGAAAATTACGTTCATGGGCTTGATGATGTGATTGCTGGTTATGAAAAGCAGATGAATCAGTCGGCTTCTAAAATGTTGGAAAGTATGGGGGTTTTATCATGAAAAACTCTTATCAAATTTTCATTAATGGTGTGTGGCAGTTTGGTATCAAAGGGCTAAAGTTTGCACGGCTTACCGCCAAAGATTTAGCCATTTATAAGCAACAGCCTGTAGATATTTATAAGCGTACAGGGCGCACTGAGTCCTCTGATGTATTTGTTGAAACGGTAGAGCCATTGAGCTTTGGGGGTGAGTGATGAAGATTAAGCATACCCTTGAGCTAACACAACAGGAAAAGAACGCACTGTATGACTTGGTTAGTAAGGAAGTTCAGACAATTGTTGACCCTTACCAACCCTATCCAGATGTTGTTATTAAATTCTGGTTGCCATTGCTTGAAAAGCTTGGTGGTGAATCATGAGAATGAAAAAGAAGCCATTCCCTACAAAAAATCGTATCAAGCTTGATCAAGGAAAGATTAATACATATCTGGATGCTATTCCCTGCAAATATCGTTTACAGGTCATACGTGCCTATAACAAGCGGTTTCTATTGGGTGCTACCCAAGATCATAAAGGTGATTGGTGGGAACTAGAAAGCTCAAGACAGAATGCAAACGAATACTTAGAAGCGGTTGCCTTTAAAGCGCAGTCTATGGGGGTGAATCATGCATATTGATACCATTTCCCTTACTGGCAAGGTTGCCGATATTCACTATAAAAACCTTTTAAAGAAAAGAAGTGTTTTACATGAATTAAGTTTAACCAGTGAAGTTGATGCAGGGGATTTTAAGTTCATATCGAATGATGAAGATTATGAAATAGAGCGCTTTTTCTCTGATTACTTTGATCATGTATTCGGTTGCACATTAGAGCCATCTATAACGCATAAGAACGGCTTTGATAGTGCGTTTCATATCATGCATCCCAAGTACAAAATACCGCTGGGTTTCTTTGCTTATGGCGGTGACTTCATGCGGGATAGTTACCAGATTTATATTAATGGTTTGGGGTGTTCAGCGTTATCCAGCCAGATGAAAAAGCTACATAGTACGGCTGTCTTTTTTAATATGAAGATTACCCGCTGTGACATAGCACAAGACTTTTTCAATGGTGAATATACCGTTAAAGAAGCTATACAAGATTACCGTGGGGGCTTATTCAAAGCATCCAGAAAAGGCAATGCCCCCAAGTCTAAGCATATTGATGATATGGGTTCAGGTGAAGGCTCAACGCTTTATGTGGGTACGCTCAAGTCAGGACGTGAAACGGTTGTATACGAAAAAGGAAAACAGCTAAAGAGCGCTAATTATCCTGATTGGGTGCGGGTAGAGCTGAGACTGTCAAAGCATGACAGAGAATTACCATTAGATTTAATACTTAACTTCACAAGTTACTACGTGAATGAATTACCTGTACTGGCAAAGATCACTAAAGACTTAAATTTAGAAACTCATGAAACAAGTTCCCTACGGGCAAAGAAAGAGAAAGCACTGGGCGATATAAGCCACTTAATAGAATACGCAAGCTTAGGGTACGGAAAGCTTTTAAACGTGCTTAGGGCTATCGGTGCGAGTCCTGAAAGCATTCTAAACAAGATTGTTGTAGATGGCGCACCTAGTCGAATGAAAGATACAGAACTGGGGTTAGCTTGCAATGGCTACGCTGAACAATCATTGATGACAAAGTTAAATATCTGGATGAATGAGGGTGATTTAGTACCGATTTAGAGAGAAAACGGGATTCATACCCCCCGTTAGTAATACGGGGGGTGAATAATAGCTAAGTACTTGAATTTATTACAAACGGAAAAAATAGACAGGAATTTAAGAAATGAAAAACAAAGAGAATAAAGAATCAGAAACTAAAAAGGAGATAAAAACATGAAAGCAGTACTTACCGTATGGATTGTATTCATGCTTTGGGTCATTTTTGTGATGGCTTTACCAACAGCATAGAGAATATTAATAAATGCCCTGCATGGTGTTGGTATCACCATGCAGGACTTCAACACTAACGACTAAAACGGAGTCGAAAATGAGCAAGAAAAAGAGTAACAAAAAATTACAAAATAAAGTAGTTAAGAAAAACACTCATGCAGTAATCAAGGTGCTAGTGCTTATAGCTCTAGGTTCAGCTACTACGTTCTTTCTAACAGGCTGTAGCTATCATCCTGAGTGTGACCAAACGCATAACGGGCGCGGTAATACCCCTGCTTCGTGTCGTGGTGTTGTTTATAGAGGTGAGAGCTAATGACGATGTTAAAGGCTGTTCTATGGGGTGTGTGGTTATCTATTCTAGTCACTATCGCACTAGGGGCAAAGCTTAACGCCAATGAGCTAGAGAGCCGTTATCTAACAGATGATGAACTATTAGAGCTGAATGATATGGATGACTATCTGGATGAACTGGAAGCGCAATACCCTACCGATAATAAGCAAATTACGGTGTGTTGGAGCGAGTCACAACAGCGACTAGTACCTGTATACATGGGCTGTCACTAAAAATAATAAATGCCTTGTAAGGTGCTAGCAACACCTTACAAGGCTTACATAAACGATATAAGAGGTATCGAAAATGCAACACGATAATACACAACAAAAACAAGAATACACAAGGGCCGATTTAATCAAGCTTACCTACTTCATAGCCTCGTGCTTTGGGTTGGTCTACTGGTTTCTATTTCTGGTGCTTCATCCATTGATGCACTTATCAACACAACTCCAATTAATGACCGTCCCCTATTCCGTGGTCGGGCTTGCCTTGCTGATGGTGGCGCGGGATTCGTTTCGATCAGGTCGCTATCTCTTTTCTTTTCATTTTTACATGGGCTTGCTAATCGCTGGCTCACTAGCATAAGGGGAATTATCATGGGTTCAATAACAATAGCAATGGTTGTGGTGATGCTTCTCTCAATCATGTTGGTGGTCGTCAAAGGTTTTGCCAGTAAAGAAGCAACCAAAGCCTCAATCAAAGAAATCATAGAGGACTTAACACCTAACCAGATACTAGACGAATATAAACGACAGCTAACTACGTTGAAAGTATGTGCCTTAGGCGGTGGCTTGCTTACGCTTATGTATGCTATGCAATTTTTCAGCGGTGGCGAAATTAATCCACTTACATGGGCTTTCGGTCAATGGTTCGCGGTGGCGGTTGGTGGTGTGGTTGTCTTTGCTATTACAGCAACACAATACAACCTTTACCAAGATGTATCAGGCGCTAAAACAGCCGTGTTTATCATCATAGGGATTTTAGTCTTTGTGTTTATCTCTGAGATAGCATCGACAGCAGAAAGGGAAAGCCAACTAGTTAAAACGCGCTCAAGCCAATCCCCTGCTATGCAGGTAGCGCTATCAGCGGTCAACTCGAATACCTCTAGCTTGCAAGGTGCTACTGGCTATGAAAGCTTACTAGCCAATGCTCAAGCCAAAAAAGCAGAACATGAAATAGAACTAAAACGATGCAAGCGCCATGCTAACAAAGGCGCTAAACGTGTAGAGCATTGCCGTAACTATGAGAATAAAAAAATAGCGCATTATCAGGCTATGGTGAATCAATACAGTCAATCGGCTAACCAGCGTCATAGTACCCTTGCTAATGCGACAACAGCGCTTATTGATAAAGTGCAGGTGCTACAGCAAGACGAAAATCAACACGCCTCTATTATCAAGTTTTTTAAGCAATTTGGTATTACTGCTACAAGCGCAATGATGTTTGTAGCTTTCATCTTGGTTAATGCATTCGAGCTAGGCTTCCATTATTCAGGTTCAAGAGTCGGTCATTTAAAATCCGCGCTGGCTCAAATTGGTTATGACTTGCAAAGCAATACCAATAGCTTTGAGATCCAGAAATCAAAAATGGATCTGCTAAAGCTTCGTGATGCAAGACAAACCAAAGAAGAAATGGAACGATTAAAAGAAGAAATTAGAGCGCTATCAGGAAAGGCTAAAGCTAGTCCCTCACCTGCTACAGCGCAACCAAAGCAAAAACCCGACTTGAATCATCAAGGATATGGTTTTAATAATAAGGGTGCTTATTGGGGTGCTGGTGTTGGTTTGGGTTTAGATGTCCCATTAGGTGAAACGGGATTAAGTTTAACACCTGCTATCGGTACAGGATTCATAAAGCCTTTTAAGTCTGAGACAAAAACACCTCTAAACACTGAAAATCATCAACCGCAAACAATGGGATTTATTGATACCAATAACCGCCCTACTCCGAGCAAAAAGAGTGCTAAAAAAAGCACTATGGAGCGTCAAAAAAGCATGATTAATGATGATGGTATGGTTTCAATAGAAAAGCCTTTAAAATCAACAAGTACACGGATGATTAATGATAATAAAGTATCCGTGTATAAACACGCGTGTAATAACACGGATAAAAACCATGCTCTAAATAAGAAACTTAACAGTCATCCAAAGTCCAAAAAGATAAGGTTTGATACCTCAACAAATGCAAAGAAAGGTGATGAAGTTCATTGTCCTGAATGCGGTAATCCATTTACTAAGAAAACCTATAATCATGTTTTTTGTAAACCTAAGTGTAGATTCGATTATCACAATGAAGCTGATGATTCAGGTAAGAGAATTGAGATAAAAGAAGCCGTTCAACGGAAACGTAAAAGGAGAGCTAAAGCATAAATGACAATCAATCCCTTGCTCTTTGGAGTAGGGGAGCAACTATGCCATTTACCTGCAAAACCTAAACCATCTAAAAACTACCGCTGAATTGTAGCGTAGCCGTAACTGATGACAGCCTTACTTTTAGGAGTAGGGCTTTTTTGTTTGTGGAGTCTTAAACACGTTTCACGCTCCACAAATAAGTTGCTAAATAAGATTATCAATAAAGTATACCCGTGTGATAAAAATATCAGTTTTTGAGAATGGCCACACAATGACGTTTAGAATTATCATTAGAGTGGTAGCGCTTGATAGAGTGGGAATTATCGCAGGGTCTACCTCATTGATAAAAGTTTGAATAAGCACTTCTAAATAGAGTACACCTTTGTTAGAAGATCGGAAAAATCAATAATCATGTACTTATAGTTCTAAATAGGGTTGATTTTTAATTTATATAAGATATTATAACAGTACCTAGAAGCTATTTAGAAGATTTAACAAGGGGAATAAAAATGTCAATTATCGGGTATGCAAGGGTTTCAACACTAGATCAAGATCACACTACACAGATTGAAAGATTAGAGTCTGCAAAGTGTAAAAAGATATTTTCAGAAAAGCAAAGCGGTACAACCAAGAAAAACAGAACAGCACTAGCTGAGTGTATCGGCTACATGAGGGAAGGGGATACCCTAGCAATTACTAAGATTGACCGCTTAGCACGTTCAGCGCGTGACCTTCACAATATGGTGCATGAGTTAGAGAGGAAAGGTATTAGCTTGCTGGTACTGGATCAACAAATAGATACTCGCACATCAACGGGAAAAGCATTTTTAGGAATGTTGGCTACATTTGCTGAATTTGAAACTAATATTAGAAAAGAGAGGCAACTAGAGGGCATAGCTAAAGCTAAACAAAAGGGTGTATATAAAGGGCGAAAGGCTACAGCTAAAGCAAAAAAACCTGCAATGTTGGAGCTATTGGCGCAAGGTATGAGTAAGCCTAAAATAGCAAATGAACTTGGGGTGAGTGTTGCGAGTGTTTATAATGTTTTAAAGGCTTCTTAAATAAACGGGTACTGAAAAGGGTATATGTTGAAAATGCATCAATTATATATTATTAATAATAGCTATATAGAATACTTATAGCAAAGCACCTCCGCCACCAAGATCAAATTAAAAAACCCGCTTCTAGCGGGTTTTTTTATGTCCGCTATTAACGATAGCCTTTCTAAGGATTCCCATTAAGGAGTCTCTGATAAGCATCCACTAATGATGTATACGGTGGAACAAAAACTTTAGCAGAACGCCCATCATGAAACTTGATCGTTTGTTTCATATCAAAATGTAAATGAATAGATGTTTTTGTATTCCCCATATTGTCTGAGACCAGCCCTATTCGTTGTCCACGCTTTACTTTTTGTCCACTTCGCACTTGAAGTGTCGGTGAGTCCAGATGCAAGTAGCGATATATTCTGCCCGATGTTCCTCTTAAATAAACTGTGTAACTCCCGATAGAAGTAATTATGCCATCTTCTACAGCAACGACCTTATACCGCTTTTTTGCACAGGAAGATGATCTTATATCAACTCCTTGATGTCCTTCACCTGCTGGACATAATGGCATCCCCCAGCCACGTACTTCACAATAATTATCATGCCACGGATAACTATAATTCCTTGTATCACACAAACTTCCTTTCGCACCATGCAAACCTCCTACACCATAAACCTGTGAGTTAATATAGGCTGGCGCAGACTCTAGAGGGAAGCGAATATCTGGAGCATAGATATATTGATCTCCTACTCTACCAGCACCACTTCCTGAGGGTACTAGCTTTCCTGCGGGGGCATATGAAAAGCTTGCCTGCTCTGATGCATCATGAAACGGGTTTGAACAAGACGACAAAAACAACAAGATGACAATACTGGAAACTTTATTCATGAACGTCCGCCCACTATTATTAGCTCCTTATATAACTTCTCCAGAAAACCTTTTTGCAAACATCGAGAATCACTATCAGGCTTATCACACTCAAGCACCATTGAATAATTCGCCCCATGACGATTAAAATCCGTACTCATCATGCCTTCAGACCGAGAATAAACAATCTCTTGGTTACTCAGTTGCGCTTCAGTTAACAGAGAATTATCTTTGATAGTTTGCTGGAAAGTTCTATCGCCTGTAACAACAAAGGACGCTCCCTTCAATGGCAAAGTAATACTATAAAAGTGCTTATCAGCAACAACAATCATTGTCTCATTGTATGTTTGTGAAGAAGGCAAATAGACAGGCAACGTCACACTACTAACCCCTTGAGTAAGCACACGAGGGAATGGACTTCTACGCGCAGCAAATTGCCCACTAGAGTTATCGATCTCCGACCAATTGATATCTAGCACACCCGATTCAGCAGCCAAATGAGAAACCGTACTTACGTACAAAAGCATTGAAAGAAATAATAAACGCATACAAGACTCCTTTTTGTATTATTGAAATCACTGTACTCAGTGAGAATACCTTCTATTTAATACTGCCGTTTAAGCAACACATAGACGGCTCCCGTACCACCATCCTTAGGTAGTGTTGAATGATAAGCCAACACTCTGCCATGTAGTTGTAGCCAGTGATCCACTTTACGTTTTAACACAGATGATTTATTTTCCGATCGATTGCCTTTACCATGAATAATCCTGATGCAACTACTTTCTAACTGCTCCACAGAGTGCAAGTACCCAAGCAAAGCTTCTTTAGCCTGCTTTGCGTTCATCCCATGTAGGTCTAACTCATCAGTAATACGATAATGACCAGCACGTAGTTTACGAAATACTTTCTTTTGAACACCCGCAACACGGTAACTCAATACATCGCCTGCTAGAACATTTACAGGCTCATACTCATCTGAAATAAAATCACGCACATCTTGTTGCTTATCATTAGTGGTTTTTAGCGGTATAGCCCGAGGCTTTGGGGTATCATGTAAGACCCTATCATGATGAATTCGTTCAACGCCCTTCATGGCATCTTGGAATACATTATTTTGTTGTGATGGTTTGGTTGTTTTTTTACACATGACACTTAAGTGGGACTTAATAAACCCTGTATATTTATGAAAATATTACTAAGCAATGACGATGGTTACAGCGCACTCGGCTTACAATCACTTAGAACAGCACTCAATGAGTTTGCCACGGTTGTTACGGTTGCGCCAGAAATTAACCGAAGTGGCGCAAGTAACTCACTGACACTTGAAAACCCATTACGCTTAAATCACCGTGGAAATAACCTTTATAGTGTCAATGGCACCCCCACGGATTGTGTTCATCTAGCACTAACAGGCTTGCTAGATTACGACCCTGATATCGTTGTATCAGGCATTAATGCAGGAGCTAACATGGGTGATGACGTACTCTATTCAGGTACCGTTGCAGCTGCAATGGAAGGTCGATTTCTTGGCCTGCCTGCCATCGCTATTTCTAGCTGCTCGTTTGAGCTGAAGCACGTACAGTCTGCAGTGAAAGCTATCCAATTACTGTTTAAACACATGTCCGACTTCCCCGACAAGGAAGATACCATTCTCAATGTCAATGTACCGAGTCTTCCATGGGATGAAATTAAAGGATTCAAGACAACTCGGCTCGGTAAACGGCACAAAGCCGAGCCCGTTATCAACGCAAAAGACCCGCGAGGAACACCGATTTATTGGGTTGGCCCTCCAGGAGAAGAACAAGATGCTGGTGAAGGCACTGATTTTTATGCTATACACCAAGGGTATATTTCAGTAACTCCTATACATACAGATTTAACACGCTATCAAGCTATCAACGCAACTTCAGACTGGCTCAAGAATATCCATGAGTAAACTTAATATTGATGGGATAGGAATGACATCCCAACGTGCGCGGGATCGCCTTATTGACGTGCTCATGCAAAAGGGCATTAAAGATAAAGAAGTTTTACGCGTACTCAGAAAACTTCCTCGACATCTTTTTATGGACGAGGCTCTAGCAAGCCGATCATATGAAAATACTGCTCTACCTATTGGACACGGTCAAACCATCTCCCAGCCGTATATTGTCGCTAGAATGACCGAGTTACTCATTGAGAAAGGCACACCTACCAAAGTCTTAGAAGTGGGCACAGGCTCTGGCTATCAAGCGGCTACACTAGGTGCATTAGTTAAAGAATTACACACCGTTGAAATCATCGAACCTCTTTACCGAAGTTCTCGCGACCTATTATATTCACTTGGCTTCAGAAATATTCGTACGCATTTAAGTGATGGTAGTTGGGGGTGGAAAGCCAATGCACCTTATGATGCAATAATCGTAACTGCTGCTCCTAACGAGATACCCTCTACACTCTTAGATCAACTCGCTATCAATGGCCGCATGGTTATCCCTGTTGGAAAACAAAAAGGCGCACAATCACTGCAAGTTATTACTAGGGAATCTACCGACAGCTTTAAGACTGAGGAGCATGAAGCTGTTCAGTTTGTTCCATTGGTATAGAAAGTTTAGAGGGTGTAATATCATCACTAATCAATTATTGAGCGACATACTATGACTTTAAAACCCTCCCATATTATTATAGCAATAGCCGTTTTAAGCCTTTCTAGCTGCACTGTTTACCTGCCCCCTAAAGATGATACTGTTCCATCTGCTGAACCCCTTGTTATACCCAGTAAAAATACAGTGACGGACTCAAAGAATAAAAACCAGGTAAAAACCCCAGCAACAAGCTCTAAAACAAAAACAACAGTACCTGAAATTAAAGCGACCAATGAAGCAGACAGTAAAAGTAAAACCACTGTAGAAAATAAAGCCGCTACCCCTCCCAAAACATCAAACCAAGGGCAAACATTTTATATAGTCAAACCCAAAGATACTGTGTTTGCTGTTATGAGAAATACGGGAGTTCACTGGAAAAAAATCATCCAGCTAAATAACCTAAAAGCTCCAAAATATACAATCTTTCCAGGACAAAGCTTACGTATCAAATAACCTTACCCAACGTAAATATGGGCAAGTAAGCCGCGATTAACAACAAAGGAATAACCTAAATTCCTCAGTTAACCGCTTCCAGTATTAAATAAACTACTGATAGTAATAAAGTAAGCCGCTTTATCTATCTTCACTTATAGAGTGAAGGCGCTACAGCCTATAGAGCAACCCTGCTGAAGCTTCTAAGTTTCGCTAAAGCTCAGCTAAACCACAGAAATTCCGATCGGACTTAGTCAGAGCCTCCTTAGCCGACCACTATCACTAAAGATCAAAGATATCTTCAGACTCTTTCACTTTCGTTGGACCATTAGAGGCATGCTGTTGCATTAATTGCTCTACAGCCTCCAGATCAACAATACCTACAACTCTCGCAGCTACATGACCTTTAGGCGTTACTATATAGGTTGTAGGAATACCCATTAATACGCCAAATGCCGTTATGGTGCTTTCCTGCACGGGTGCAATCAAGTATTCCATCATATTTTCTTCAGCAAACTCTGTTAAATCCTTAACATTAGTACCACCTGCATCCATACCCAGGATTACTGCATCTGCTTTATGTTTATCCGAAAACCTTACTAAGTCGGGGATTTCCTCTATGCAAGGAGGACAATAGGTACCCCAATAATTGACTAAAACCCACTTTCCGCGATAATCAGAGAATTGGTGTGTTTTCCCTTTTATATCACTAAAAGAGAAGTTCTCAACGGGTTCGGAGTCTGCACTAGCTGACAAGGAAAGAAGCAAGGCGCCACCCACTAACAGCACTTTTAGTGCTTTGGTAAAAAAATTATTATTAAAAGTATTTTGCAGTTTCATAGACATCCTTTAGTTATTAGCTCTAGAATACATCTTTCAATATATCAGGAGAGAGTCGCATGACAGACGGCGTCATCATATATCATAACCCTCGTTGCTCCAAATCAAGAGCCACACTTAAGTTACTGGAAGATAAACAAATCAGTCCAACTATCGTCAAATATCTGGACAGTCCACCTGATGCTAATACGCTTAATAGTGTGCTTGAGATGCTAGGTATTGATGATCCCAGAAAATTAATGCGAAGAAATGAGGTAGAATATAAAGAGAACAACCTTGATGATGAATCACTCAGTAAGGATGACCTTATTCAAGCCATGTTAAAATATCCTCGCCTTATCGAACGTCCGATTGTTGTCACCAATGGCAAAGCTGCTATTGGTCGCCCTCCTGAAACCGTATTAAATATTTTATGAGTAAGTACGTCTTAGTCCTGTATTACAGTCGCCATGGAGCCACTAAGAAAATGGCTGAGCTAGTAGCACGTGGTGTAGAAAGTATTTCAGGTATTGAAGCTAAGCTAAGAACTGTACCTGAGGTATCTGAAGTGTGCGAGTCAACCGCTAACATCATTCCTGATTCGGGCGCACCTTATGTTACGTTAGAGGAACTAGGAAACTGTTCTGCTCTTGCAATGGGTAGCCCGACCCGCTTTGGCAATATGGCAGCACCCCTCAAATATTTTCTAGAAAAGACAACAGAGCATTGGTTTTCAGGCACTTTAGTCGATAAACCCGCGGCCGTCTTCACTTCTACCTCTAGTATGCACGGCGGTCAAGAAACAACACTACTCACCATGATGATTCCCTTACTCCACCAAGGTATGCTTATTATGGGGTTGCCGTACACCGAATCAGATTTACTCTCCACCAAAACAGGAGGTTCGCCCTATGGCGCCAGTCATGTATCGGGTTCTGACGGGAAAGCACCGATTTCAGAAGAAGAAAAGACCCTATGTATCGCTTTAGGTAAACGTATAGCTAGGTTGGCTGGCTCATGAAATACCTTATCGTATGGCGAGTACTCTCACTTGCAGGTCTCTTTGGACTCATCTTCCTCATACTCGGATGGAATGGCTGGCTTACTCCTGTACAGAAAATACCACGCTCTATCGAACTAATTATACTTTTAGTTCCCTTGCTACTACTGGTTAGAGGTATACTGCATGGAAGATATAGTACCCATGTAAAAGCAGCATTTCCCGTAGGCATTCTCTATTTTGTACTCGGTGTTTGGTATTCACTGACTCCTAAGGAAGAAATCTACGGTTATTTACTGGTAGCTTTGAGCTTCATGCTTTACTTGGGCGGATTTTTATATGCGAGAACCATCATGAAATATGAAAAAAATGAAGCTAACGCTTTATAATTATTCATTTATATTTGAAAACATTTAGATTTTTAGCCTATACTCGCTTAGACAGACTGATATGAAAACGAAGTTCCAAATTACAGCCAAACACTATTGGCATACAACAAGGTCAGTTACACTACTCCTCATTTATCAAAATGTGGCGTATTCGGGGGTATCTGACCATCTCGCTAGAGAAACAATAATAAAACACATTGAGGGCAACACCGTGGCTAACATTTCGCAGTACTCCAACCTAACATATATCATTGAACTTATTGCTTTAGGTTTAGTTGCAGCGGCTTTACTTGCCGTCACCTTTTCTATTTACGTTCGCATCAAATCGGGTAAAAAAGAACAAAAGAAAATATTATCATTGCGACGTTCAGCCGAACATGACAAAAAAATATTTGATGAAACCATTGCTGAAATAAATAATATTGGTAAAAAGATTCAAACAGAAGCCGCTGAAACTCAGCAACAACTCAATCAGGTAAACGAAACGGTTAAAACAGCTGAGAAACAGGCTGAAAATATTACCTCTCTTGAATTAGATATGAAACAGCTTGTTGATGGTACAACAGAGCGAATGGCTCATATACAGCAACATTGGGAGCAACAACTTAAAGACACCACTGATACTATTAGTCAAATCAATGGACACCTTGAAAACAGCTTAGGGAAAACGGCCGAACAAAGCAAACAAGCGGAAAGCCTACTAAGCAACCTATCTAATATCCAAAGCAGCAACCAATTTACTCGAGAAACCGTACCAGTAGTAAATGCTGACAACACAGCAATTAATGCGGAAATTAAAGAAACTCTAGACTTAACACTCAAAGAATCAAAAGACCTTCTTATTCAAATAAAGGATTATCAGGAACAAGCAAAAGCCGCATTTACATCATTTACTAGTACATTAGGTAGCTTTGAATCACAAGCTCATGAGCAGTTTGACGATATTTTTAACACTGCTGATATCGCTCGACAAGAACTTAATGCCAACCTCGACGAAAGCCGTGAATACATGAAAATTTTCCGCAAGGAAGAACCACAGCAAGAGAACTTGGTTCTAGAGGGTATCGATAAACTACCCGCTAATAGTGATAAAAACCGTGATGAAGGTAGTGAAAAAAATGAAACAGTGGCTCCTGAATCCAATAATTCAGAAATGAAAGAGAAAAACGTTGAACCACCTAAAATAGAAATCTCTCAACGTAATATAAAAGAACGCAAGGGAAGACCCATTATCAACATGCATGATGCTGAAGACCTCACAGATCCTTCATTAATCAAAAGTTACGGTAAAACGCCTATTGAGAATCCCGACTATGAAGAAGATAAAAACCTTGTCTCTTTATTTTCTAAGTTTCGTCATCACGGCTCCTAGATATTTTAATATCGACCTATGCTCTTCAAGTCGGTTATCAAACGGTTAATCAACACGCCCTCCATGCCTAATATTTGCTACTATTAGGTTTTAATTTTTTAAAAATCAATCATGAATGTAATTCTCGCAAACCCCCGAGGCTTCTGTGCTGGCGTTGATCGCGCCATCGAGATTGTCGATCGTGCACTTGAACAATTTGGTGCTCCTATTTATGTGCGTCATGAAGTGGTTCATAACCGATTTGTAGTCAACAATCTTCGTGACAAAGGCGCTGTGTTTGTTAAGGAACTTGATGAAATCCCCGATGATAAAATCGTGATTTTCAGTGCTCATGGCGTCTCTAAACTTGTGCAAGACAATGCAAAAGAACGCGGATTAAAAGTATTTGATGCTACCTGCCCGCTTGTTACCAAAGTACATCTAGAAGTACTTCGGCATAGCCGAGACGGCTTAGATACTATTTTGATTGGGCACAAAGGACATCCTGAGGTGGAAGGCACCATGGGCCAATACGACACTTCTCATGGTGGCCGTATTTATCGAGTTGACTCTGTCAAAGAAGTTGAAGAGCTAAAAATAAACCATCCCGAGAAGGTTGCCTTTGTCACACAAACCACACTTTCTGTCGATGATACATCTGTCGTTATTGATGCTTTACGCGAACGTTTTCCTAGTATCATTGGCCCTAAGAAAGATGATATTTGTTATGCCACACAAAACCGCCAAGATGCGCTGAAGTGGCTAGCTGACTCCAGTGATATCGTCTTAGTTGTTGGCTCTCCCAATAGCTCAAACTCCAATCGATTAAAAGAAATTGCACTTAAGCGCGGAAAAGAAGCTTATCTCATTGATGGTGCCGAAGATATCCAACCTGAATGGTTTAAGGGAGTAGAAAATATAGGGCTTACCGCAGGAGCATCTGCACCCGAAGTATTAGTTGGTGCAGTGATAAATCGTCTTAAGGAGCTAGGCGCAAACATATCGGATGATGATCAAGGCATTGTCGAAAATGTATCCTTTGTGCTTCCTAAAGAACTACGTGCTTAATAATTGATATGTCAATTGACTGGTCTCTCATCAGTACCGCTATCAATAAGACAACAGGGGATTCAATCACTCTCAAAAATCCTCAGTCGGTTAGTGGTGGATGTATTAATGAAGCATGGAAAGTTGAAGACCAACAGCAACGAACTTGGTTTGTAAAACTCAATAAACCCAGTAGAACGCTCATGTTTGAAGCTGAACTACTGGGTCTTCAAGCAATAAGAGACTCTCAAAGCATCTTAGCCCCCAAACCCCTTTGCGCAGGTAAAACACAACAATATTCCTTTATAGTTATGGAATACCTACCGCTAAAGGGAAGCCCTAATGCTGCTGACACAGGCACAAACCTCGCAAAGATGCACCAACATATCCAAACCACTTTTGGCTGGCATATGGACAACACCATAGGCTCTACTCCTCAAATTAATACACCAAAGAATGACTGGATAAGTTTCTGGAAAGAGCAGCGCTTATTGTTTCAACTAGATCTTGCCTTAAACAAGGGTTTCCCTCACCACAGTTACGATGCTGGTTTGGCGTTAGCTGAACAGCTAGAGCACTTCTTCACAACCTACCGCCCTATAGCTTCATTACTTCATGGTGATCTTTGGGGTGGAAATTGTAGCGCTAACGATAAAGGACAACCTGTTATCTACGACCCTGCCGTCTACTTTGGTGATCATGAAACAGACTTAGCAATGACAGAGCTATTTGGTGGTTTTGGTTCACGCTTTATGGATAGCTATAATGACACTTTTACTATTGATGATGGCTATAACACGCGTAAAACCTTATACAGCCTGTACCATATTCTTAACCACTACCACCTCTTTGGTGGTAGCTACGGCTCACAAGCTGCAAGGATGATAGATTCATTACTTAGCGAACTGCGATGATCTCAGCTTGATTTCGAATACCTTTGCTTGTATCACCCATCAGCCCTTCTTCGTGATAGTGCAATATATCCATATCTTTACAGAAATGAAGCAACTCTCCTTTTTCTAACAAAAAACCTTCATTCCTAGGGCCAATTTCTTCAACCTTTTCTTTTACCCATGTTTGATAAAACAATATACCACCTGTCTTTAAATGCTGAATAATTTCGGGCATTAATGATCGATTCAAAAAATGACTTACTACGATGACATCATACTGATTGTCATCTAGACCCTTTGTTTCAACATCCCTAACCATTCCCATGATATCTAGCTTCAGCCGCTCAGAGTGATTATTAACGGTATCGATAGCAACTTCTGATATATCAATAGCCTCAACCGTTAAGCCACGCTCTGCCATATAAAAAGCATTACCTGCCTGCCCACAGGCTAAGTCGAGCGCCAACCCTTCTTGCGGTAATAAATATCCATACTCACGTAATACCCTACAAGCTTTTATTTCTTTTGTGTTAACTTGATACGTGTGATTCCATTTAATAGCTGTTTTGTTATTCATAGCGTAACTACTAGTTATTAGGCCATTGCACGAAAGATACGACAGATAAAATAGATTAACTCCCATTTTTTCTAAACTGCCAATAGCTCAGCTGTACCTCTTTCTTTGGCCATTCTTTCTCGTGTAAAGCCTCAGTTTAAAAGACTTATATATATAACGGGTTATTAAATTATAACCACTACAATGCTATGCTCTCGTCATATACACGTAAATTAAAATAACAGGAATTATAATGGAAATCGAAGTAGATGGTAAAACAGTTGAACTTTCAGAAGCGGGTTGGTTAATGAACCTTGATGAGTGGACTGAAGATATTGCAGTAAAAATCGCTTCAGAAGTAGAAGGTATTGATGAGCTTACTGAAGAGCATTGGGATATTATTAACTTATCTCGTGAAGCATTTTACGAGAATGGCCAAGTTGCCGAGCCTCGTAAGTTCATGAAAATGATGAAAGCAAAGTTTGGAAAAGACAGAAGTACGAACAAGTACATCTTTAAGTTCTTCCCAAAAGGTGGCCTAATCAAGTCAGCTAATAAAATCGGTGGACTACCTCGCCCTAAAGGCTGTAGCTAATCTACTGACTAGGAGGCTGTCCGAGAATAGGAAGCGTAGCGAAAATCACAGGAGTATCATAAGGTGAGATTATTGGAAGAGGCAAATAGCCGTAGCTATTTAACGATTTCAATAACCTCAGATTATGATACTCATGGGGTTTGCAGTAGCTTTTTAGTTCTTGGTCAGCCTCCTAACACCTTGTCTTTTATTTACTGAAAGACAAGGTAGTTCATACTAGCTGTTAACATCTATTAGCCCAATAACGCTTTTGCTCTTTCACTGTCTTGTGTAATCTGAGCCATCAAATCATCAAAACTATCAAACTTCTTTTCTGCTCGTAAAAACTCAACAAGCTCGATACAGACGTGCTTTCCATATACCTGCTCGTCAAAATCAAACACATACGTTTCCAAGCGTGTCTCCGTTCCAGATACTGTCGGTCTATTGCCAATATTAGCGACACCTTTTAAGGCTTCACCACCCAAACCATAAATTCTTACCGCATAAGCTCCTCTTGCTGCGACAATATCTTCTGGCAATGACAAGTTCAGCGTCGGAAACCCTATCGTGCGACCTCGTTTATCACCATGTTTCACCTTACCCGATAATTGATAGCTATCGACTAGCAATGGATTTGCCTTAGAGAGTTCGCCTTTAGCAAGGTACTCTCGTATACGCGTACTACTAATCCTCTTCCCATCTTGCACAATGGTAGCTGTATTAGAAACCTCCATACCATATTGCACACCCACTTCGCAGAGCATTTGATAATCACCACGACGTTGCTTACCAAAACGGAAGTCATCACCAATCACAAGATGCTTTATATTAAGTCGCTCTAATAAAATATCTTTAATAAAGCTTTCTGGCTCCATTTCGCTTAAAGCCGTGGAAAAATCAAGGCATACGAACTCATCAATGCCTAAGTTTTCCAAAATACGAGCTTTATCCCTATAAGGGTAGATTCGACCAGGCAAGGGCTTTGCAAGCTTTACACTAAAGAACTCCGTCGGTAGAGGCTCGAAGCTGATAACCGTAGTAGGATAATTTGACTGCTCAGCTAATGCTTTTATTTGAGCAATTATTTTCCGATGACCTTTATGCAAGCCATCAAAGTTACCAATAGTGGCTACACAGGGGAGGTGTTGTGACTGTGATAGCACTGTTCCACGGATTAATTTCATACTTAGCCCAAACTCGGATAATCATGCTGCCTAAGCGCCTCGTATACCATAATCGCAGCGGTATTTGAAAGATTTAAGCTTCGTGAGTTGGGCATAATGGGAATACGCACTTTATGATCATCATCTAATGAGTCTAAAACTTCATCTGGCAAGCCCCTAGACTCAGGACCAAATAGAAAAATATCATCTTTTTTATAGTCTATTTGTGCATGGGAACGTGTGCCTTTAATGGTGAGCGCATAGATATTATCAACCACATCCAACGAATTAAGAAAGGCTTTATAGTTTTCATGTTCCTGGATCACAGCGATATCACGATAATCCATGCCAGCGCGACGTAAACGCTTTTCATCAAGAGAAAAGCTAAGTGGATGAATCAAGTGCAAACTACTGTTTGTATTGACACACAGGCGCATGATGTTGCCAGTATTAGGGGGGATTTCGGGTTCGAAAAGTGCGATATGAAACATAATGCACAGTGTATTGAATTTTTTTCAGATTGTCAGTTTCTTATGAGACCTTTGTATGATTTGCATGAATAGATGATGAGAGAGAATTACGTTCATTTTTACGAGTCATATCTTTCATGTAAGGCCAGTTATCAACAGGACTATTTGATAATTGAATTACGTAAAATATGAAATGAAACAGTATCACTATTTAGCAAGACATCTCCGTTATTATTTCGCACCACTGCAAACATACTATGAGTGCCTCGGTCTAAAGTACTCAAACTCGCACTAAGTGCTTTACTATTTTCGACTAACTTTTTCCCATCAACATAGATGAAAATACTATCGCCACTTTTTAATGCAGGGGATAACTGAAAAGCCACTGTCACATTACCATCATTAGCTCGAATTGCTTCATCATCTTTTGGGTAAGCTACTGTGAAAGCCTCATAGCCAATCGCCTCTTCTTGCTTAGTTTCTTCCTTTTTTACTTCTATTTCTTTTGGTGAAAAAGAAGGATCTTTAAAGCCTGGGACGATAGTAAGTTCTTTGGTTTTTATTTCTTTAGCCTTATTGTGCTCGGGAGGATTGTCCCCATAAACCGTTTTACCATTTGCATCTTTCCATGAGTAAATCTTGGCATTACTAATTGAAAATACAGTGGAAAGAAGTGTGATACTCAATAGTAGTATTACATTACGCATGACGATGACCTTAATTGTCCTGACACTAGACGCTTAACACTAGCACTTATTATAATGAAATGAGAAAACAATCAGATAAAAGCCCCCTAACAGCGCAACGGAAGTTAAGAAAAAGGAAACAGAAGAAATAGGTCTGGATATTAAATCTAAAAGCAACTGCTCAGAATGCCCTCTACTTTGTTCAAGAGCAGGGCGAAAGCGAGCAGTTTATAGGGCATAAGTGCGCACTTTCAACGCAGCTATTGAGCAATAGTAGAGGGTAAGCTGAGTAGTTACATCTAAAAATAGACTAATAGGTACGACTAGTAGTGAAACGCGCTAGCTCTTCTAGAGCTGTTTTAAATTCATTATCTTCGAGACAAGCTAGACTTTCTATCGCCATATTCACTTCTAGCTCAGCCTTTTCACGAGTATAGCTTAAGGAATCAGTAGCGCTAATAATCTGCAAAATTGACGCTAAGTTATCCTCACTACCTGGCTCTTCAATAGCCTTGCGAATAAGAGTCGCATCATCTCCAGAACTACGCTGTAAAGCAACAATAAGCGGCAAGGTCGGCTTACCTTCTGCTAGATCATCACCAATATTCTTACCCATTTCTTCGGCAGAAGCACTGTAGTCTAAAATATCATCCACTAACTGAAAGGCTGTGCCTAAGTGTGTTCCATAACTCGCTATGGATGCTTGTTCTTCTTCAGGCAATCCAGCTAATACCGCTCCAATTAAACAGGCGGCTTCAAACAGTTTTGCTGTTTTAGAGTAAATAACTTCTAAATAACGTGCTTCACTGGTATCTGCATCATTACAATTCAGCAGCTGTAGCACTTCACCTTCCGCGATGGTATTTGTCGTATTAGCCAGAATCTCCATGACGCGCATTTCACCAACATCAACCATCATTTCAAAAGAACGGGAATATAGAAAATCCCCTACTAGGACAGCTGCCTGATTACCCCAAACATTATTAGCAGTTTCTTTGCCTCGTCGTAAGTCAGACTCATCTACGACATCATCATGCAACAGCGTTGCAGTGTGAATAAACTCAACGATGGCTGCCACATCCACATGATGCTCACCTTTATAACCACAGGCACGTGCAACCAACAAGGCAAGCAAAGGGCGTAAACGTTTGCCGCCACTATTAATGATATAGGCACTAAGCTGATTAACGAGAACAACTTCTGACTGTAATCTTCGTTGAATTAACGAGTTAACAGCCTCCATGTCACTTGAAGCCAGCTTATAAATTGAATTGAAATCCATGAATGATAAGTCGTGGAGCTATAGGTAGTTGAAAGATAGATGCATGCTAGGTAGATGCTTGGATGGTGTCAAGCGATAACCTGCATGAACACTCTTTTAATAGTGGAATTATCATAATAAAACATAATAAAAGACCATCAAAATAATTTCTAACGTTAGACAACACACAAGTGTACGCGTCAAATTGACCATTAGAGGCAACTACAATAGTTTAATTTTCTTTTCTAGCAAGGTACGCTTACCTCGCTTAATTTTAACATCAATGATATCACCCACTTTTTTATCCCATAAGGCAATTTTAATATCTTCTAAAGCTTGAATTCTCGCACCATTAATAGCAACAATCTGGTCATCTTTTTTCAAGCCAGCTTTATGTGACTCCAACACTTTTGAAATTTTTATTGTGTTATGTTGCATCACCATCTGAACACCTATTTTCCCTGATGCGGGTAGCTTGGCATGTTTGTTTTGTTGCAGCACATAGTCCACTTGGGTTTTGTGACCTTCAGGCTTTTGGTTGACTATGATGCTTGATGAGTAATTCAACCTTGCAGGTATCGCTTGGCGGATAACATGCCCTGACCCCGCTAGTAAGACAATGTTCTTAACCTTCCCTACATGAATTGCTTTATTAGCGTTCTCAGCCATGCTGGCATCCCACGCTAACTGCACATCTACAAAGTTATCTATGCCTTTACTATTTCCGTGTGCATGCTGTTGAAATATCTTAAGCAATCTTTCTCTATAAGCTTTAGTTGCTGTTATTTTTTTGGGTAATTGCTTTCTATCATTGGCATTTAGACCTTTGATGCCATTTTTACTAATCTTTCGGGTCAACTCAATAGGTGCATTCAAAGCAAGTAAAGGAATATGGTGAGCTTTTGCGTAATGAAAAATATCGTGATATAAGCGAAAGTCATATCTCCAGCGCTTATACCAGTGAGTTTGCTTTAGCATTTGCTCATCGGTAAGTTTACCTGCTACATACTTATCTAAAATACCTTGGAAGGGGCTTTGCACAAACTCCACTCCTATTCCCATGTTAGGCCAATGTGGATGCAGTGCTTTTATTACCGCTAATTGTGTTTGATGGTCAGCATATGAGGTATGACTTTCACCTACTAATACGATCTGCAGAGGTATTAGCTCAGGCAGGATTGTGGGCAAACGTGCTTTTTGAGTGGGAAATACTTTAGAAAGCGAGCTACAACCACTCAGAGCTGTAGCTAGCAGCAGTACAATGACAAAGTAACGACTAATAATAGTCATTAATAGCTCTACCAATTCGCTCTAGCGTATCTGTAAATACGGCATCATCTTCTTGTAGCAAGGTCATTCGGAAACCAGTGAGATCACTACCAAAACCTGTTAACGGCACCACACAAATACCTTCAGCCCCCATTAGTTCATACGCAAACTGGAAATCAGCCTTCATCGCTGCCGCCTCTTCTAAGCGATTAAGTTCTAGACGAATATCTTTATTCTTTGAGACTAATGTTGAATAAGGTAAATCCAGTAGCTCAACAACCAAGTAAAATACGCCTTTAGGTTTATTAACACGGACATGCGACATGCCTGTAAAAAAAGCATCGGCTTCATCTGCACGACGTTGGTATTTCGCTATTCGTGCTTCTAACATAGCTGGATATTTTTCGTGGCCATACAAAGCAGGTAATATTTTTTGAGGTAGCGCGGTTGAACAAACCTCTAACATTTTTGCCAATAGAATAACGTGGATATAGTCATTAAAACCTTCATCCTTATCGGCATTATAGACTTCGATCCACCCACAGCGAGAGCCAGGCCAAGGGATATCCTTACTGATACCTTTCATGCTAATACCGGGTACATCTCCGATAATTTCGTAGAGCAATGTCGTTTTAACATCCTGGAAGGTCATGTGATGATAGATTTCATCAAAAATCAAAAAGCAGTCATACTTTTTAGCAATGGCGACTATCTTTTCTAATGTCTCACGCTGGTAAACGCTACCTGTTGGGTTATTAGGATTAATAACCAGAATTGCAACTATTTGCTCGTTATAGTGAACATGGTTTTCGATTTCTTCAACATTAGGCTCCCAATTATTTTCAGGATCTAACGAGTAGGAAATAAATTGACAACCTGCGTGCATCGCCTCTGCGGTGGCATGTGAAGGATAGGTTGGAGAAGGCACTAGCACGCGTGCTTCTTTCGGCAGGTTATTGAGAATCTTGTTAATCGCTTCACCCAAACCATTAAAAAACAAAATATCATCTAACGTGCATACTTTGTCGCTAGAGAAGTTTTCTAATACATATTTACGGGCGTTTATATCCCCCCTTGAGTCAGTATAACCGTAGGTGGTGGTGTCTGAAATATGATGAGCGAGGATGTCTTTCATCCAGCCTGGAATTTCTTCACCTGATGCGACAGGGTCGCCGATGTTCTCCCATATCATTCTAAAATTAGCTAGCTTTTCAAACTTTTTACCAATTTCAACGACTTCTCGAATAGGATATCGAAGAAGGCTATGTTCGGTGCGTAATAGGTTTTGTCTCACAGTGACTCTTGATGACTTTTCTGGAAAAGGCTGATGATAACAAACTCAACCCCATCCAGAAAGTTTATGCGCCGGACGAATCTAATAACACGTCCCTGTGATAGCGAAATGATATTTAGAGACCTTTGCATGAAAGGTCTCACTTATTATGAAGGAGCTTTCGTAGTTCTAGATGCTCTCTTTCGATCAGTCTCTTTTAAGAAGCGCTTGCGAATACGAATATTCTCTGGTGTTACTTCTACTAGCTCATCGTCATCTATAAACTCTAGCGCTTGCTCAAGCGTCATACGAATAGGCTTAGTCAGGACAAGGTTCTCATCGGTACCCGCTGCACGTATGTTAGTTAACTGCTTTGCTTTTAAAGGGTTAACAACCAAATCATTATCACGACTATGGATACCTACTACCATGCCCTCATAAATCTCTTCACCATGGCCTAAGAACAACTTACCGCGCTCTTGCAGGTTAAACAATGCATAAGCCAATGCTTTACCTTGTCCGTTAGAGATCAATACACCGCTATTACGCTGACCAATATCACCTTCTTTGTATTCACCATAATGATCAAAGCTGTGGTATTTCAGGCCTGTACCTGAGGTAGCTGTCATGAACTCAGTCTGGAAACCGATTAAACCACGTGAAGGAATGATGTATTCAAGACGTACACGACCTTTCCCATCTGGTTCCATATTCTTAAGCTGACCACGACGATCACCCAATTTTTCCATGATCGTACCTTGATGATCTGACTCAATATCAATGGTCAAATCTTCGTAAGGCTCCTGCTTTTCACCATCAACTTCTTTGATGATAACTTCAGGACGTGATACCGCAAGCTCGAAACCTTCACGACGCATGGTTTCAATAAGTATGCCAAGGTGTAGTTCACCACGACCCGACACTCTAAATTTGTCTTTGTCTTCCATCTGTTCAACACGTAACGCTACATTGTGTAACAGCTCTTCATCGAGACGGTCTTTGATATTTCGTGAAGTAATAAATTTACCTTCTTTACCTGCAAAAGGTGAGCTATTCACTTGGAACGTCATTGTTACCGTCGGCTCATCAACCGACAGTGCAGGCAGTGCTTCGATATGATTGGGATCACACAAAGTATCTGAGATATACAGCTCATCCATTCCTGTGAAAGTAATAATATCGCCCGCTTGTGCTTCAGGGACTTCAACACGTTCGAGGCCATGGAAGCCATGTATCTGTAACACACGCCCACTTCTTACCTTGCCCTCAACATCAATCACTTTAACGGTAGAGTTTTTAGAAACTCGACCTTTCTTGATTCGGCCAATACCAATTAAACCTACATACGAGTTGTAATCCAGTGAGCTGACCTGTAGTTGGAAAGGTGCATCTGGGTCAACATCAGGATGTGACACATTTTCAACAATCGAATGGAAAAGAGGATCCATATTCCCTTCACGAACATCCGATTCTAATCCTGCATAGCCGTTAAGTGCTGATGCGTATACCACTGGGAAGTCCAACTGCTCATCTGTAGCGCCTAGCTTGTCGAATAAATCGAAAGTCTGGTCTAAAGCACGATCAGGATCGGCACCATTACGGTCAACTTTGTTGATAACTACGATAGGCTTAAAACCCATATCGAATGCTTTTTGTGTTACAAAACGTGTTTGAGGCATAGGGCCGTCAACTGCATCTACGATAAGCAATACACTATCAACCATTGATAATACTCGCTCAACCTCACCACCGAAGTCAGCGTGACCTGGCGTGTCTACAATGTTGATACGGTAATCGTTCCACGTGATGGCAGTATTTTTAGCCAAAATTGTGATGCCACGCTCTTTCTCTAACTCGTTAGAATCCATCATGCGCTCACCGTGATCAGCACGATCGCCTAGTGTTCCTGATTGCTTTAACAACTCATCAACCAGTGTGGTTTTACCATGGTCAACGTGGGCAATGATGGCAATATTTCTTAGATTTTCGATCACAATTTTGTACTCGTAATTTTTTGGATGCGCGATTATACTCCCTATGAGTATATTAGTACATTGTTATATTTATACATAGCCTTAGAGACCTTTGCATGAAAGGATGGCGAGAGAAAAATGAGCGTAATTTCATCTATTTCTACTAAAAAAGAGGGTAATAGCCGAACTATTGGCCGAATTTTTAGTAGAAATAGAGGGAATTCAAGCCATTTTTTAGTGAGCTTGCCGTTTTATCAAAACGGTCAACTCAATTATTAAGCTTGCTATATCCGTCATATCTTTCATGCAAAGGTCTCTTAACAAAATCAGAGGAAATCATGACTGCAAACACATCACATTTTGATAAAGTGGGTGGCGACCAAGGTGTACGTAAGTTGGTTGATAGGTTCTATGATCTGATGAACGAACGCGAGGATGTGCAAGTACTTCGCAACCTGCATGCTAAGAGCTTGAAAGCATCAAGAGACAAGTTGTATCTATTCCTTTCTGGTTGGCTAGGCGGGCCTGACTTATATATACAAAAATTCGGACATCCACGGCTACGACAGCGCCATTTACCATTCAAAATTACTTCTTCAGAACGTGATCAATGGGTGAGCTGTATGAACCAAGCACTAGATGAACAGGTTGATGATACGATGCTTAGAGACAGTTTAAAGCAGTCGTTCTTCAAAGTAGCTGACCATATGAGAAATACTCAGGACTAACCAGACTGGCTTAAATCTAGCCAAGAGAATAAACCTTGACTAGATGCTTTAGGAACCTCTGAACAAATCAGGTATCGTTTTTCTGAGGCTATAATTCGTTTTTTAGGTTAAACCTAAATTCCTCAGTTAACCGCTTCCAGTATTAAATAAACTACTGATAGTATTAAAGTAAGAAGCTTTATCTATCTTCACTTATAGAGTGAAGGCGCTACAGCTTATAGAGCAACCCTCTTCGGCTGACTGGCTATGTAAAAAAACTCATTAAGGATCAACCATTAATTCCTTTTTTTACTACGCTATTCAGCCGAAGAGAATCACTCTATAGGCTGTCTAACTGAGGATTTTAGGTTAAATCGCTTCCATCATCAAGCCATCAATATCTACAACAGCGTCATTTTGAGCTTCTAGAATATAGTCAGAAAAAATTTTAGCATCCACTTTCTCATCTAAAGAGAAAAACTCACCCGATATAACATTATTTCTTTGCTTACATGATAGAAAAACGATTAACCCCTCAACACTATTTGCCAACAGCTTTTGTGCTTTCTTACCTTGAAAAACATCCCATACGCTCACATGGTCGTCAGCTGCAAGAAGATTTATCTCTTCCGCGATAACGTCGCAGTCTGTTTTATTTTGAAATTCTATAGTGAATTTGGAATTATTATTAGTCGCTCTATTATAGGCATACTTATTATTTATTATTTTCATTTTCAAGCCCTTTACTTGTTGCCAAGATATACCATTCATCATGAAGGCAGGCTTAACTTATTTATTATTAATCTTCATTTTTAATAGGCTTGAGCCGTTGTAGAGCCTCACCTTCGAGTATATAAGCTTGCCCAAACCCCATCACAAACCGCCCCTCTTTCGGCACCAGTTTAAACAAAATGAAGTCGGGTAAATCTCGCAATAAATTGATAATATTCCCAAACTTCTTAGCCATTAGATCTAGTAGGTTTTGGTAGTATTGATCTTCTCTCAGCACCTCTTCAACAGAACATGTATATGTCAGCCTAGTTCTGGCAAAAATTTGTCGAGTATTTTTTTCATCTTCTGAAAGCATGATAGTAACAGTAGGGTGAGTGAGCAGATCTTCAGTATGACTAGCAAGCTGGCTAACAAAGATATAGTAGGCTCCGTTCTCATCAAGTAGGAAAGGCGCATAGCTTAGATTGGGTGAGCCATCAGGCCTGATGCTAGCCATATGGAGTGTAGCAACATCATCAATCAACTGTAATAAAACATCTTCAGGAGATTTACTCATCGTAACTTCCTTTGTTAATTGATATTTTTAGTGCAAAGATCTCTACTTAAAATTCTGCTTTCAACTGTCTAGAGAGTAGCTCTCTTACCGCATCCTGAGGAGGAAGCTCTTTATACAGTATACAATGAACTTGCTGACAAATAGGCATCTCTACACCTGCTTGCTCAGCGAGTAAATGAATCGAGTGTGATGACTTTAACCCTTCTACTGCCTGACCAATCTCTTCAACCGCAGCATGAATACTCTTACCTTGCCCCAGCGCCAAACCTAAACGTCTATTTCGGGATTGATTATCCGTACAGGTGAGCACTAAATCTCCGACACCCGCCAACCCCATTAAAGTTTCGTCTTCCGCTCCGAGCTTTTTACCCAAACGTCTAATTTCTGCTAACCCTCGGGTAATGAGTGCTGCCCTTGCATTTGCGCCATAGCCCAAGCCATCAGAGATTCCTGCTGCTATGGCTAATACATTCTTTACCGCACCACCTAATTCGACCCCCATGACATCATGACTGGTATAAACGCGAAAGTTACCCCCTTGAAAAGCACGAGCAATCACCGTTGCCAGCTCATCATCATTTGCAGCAACCGTCATTGCTGTAGGTAAGCCTTTGGCAACTTCTAAAGCAAAGGTAGGTCCTGATACGACAGCGTAAGAGCGATCAGCAAGCTCTTCATTAACAATTTGATGCAAGAGCTTACCTGTACCTACTTCGACACCCTTAGTAGCCCAGCATATTTTATGCTCATCAGGTAATAAAGGTTTTATCTGTAACAGTAGATCACGAAAGCCATGTGAGGGCACGACGATAAGTTGGTAACTAGAGTGATTAACCATTTCCTCAAGGCTTGAGGTACAGCGTAAGTTTGCAGGGAATTTTATGTTCGGCAAATAGCGTGTATTTTCGCCATCATGTACTAATTGATTAATGTGCTCAGGCAACCTGCCCCAGAGCAAAACATCAATCCCATTTCGCGCCAATTGTAATGCTAGTGCAGTGCCCCATGAGCCTGCACCATAAACTGAAATTCTGGTTAGGCGCGATGCCAAGTCTTAAGCCTCGCTCGTTTCAGGCGTTTGCTGCTGACTAGCTTCTTCTAGTCTCTGTGCATAAAGAGCATCAAAGTTGATAGGAGATAAGTGCATCTCAGGGAAACTACCTTTGGAAACCAAATTAGCGACTGCTTCACGTGCATAAGGGAATAGGACTGAAGGACAATAGGCTGACAATAAATGATTCATCTCATCCTGACCATAGCCAGTAATTTCAAATACACCTGCCTGAGAGACTTCTACCAAAAAAGCCACCTTGTCGTTACTATTGACGGTAACCGTTAGCTGAAGTACCACTTCATAGTAGTTTTCACCCGCAGGAGTTACTTCTGTGTTCATCTGCAAGTTAGTTTCAGGATTCCATTCTTCAGCATAAACCGCTGGTGTATTAGGCGACTCAAAAGACACGTCTTTAATGTAAATACGCTGAATTAAGAAACGTTGTTCTGCTTCTTCTGTGCTAGCTTGTTTTTGTTCTTCTGTCATAGCTTTTTAGTTCCTATATCTATTTTAGATGAGATCTTATTGCCATATTTTGAGACCTTTGCACGAAAGGATGGCGAGAGAAAAATGAGCGTAATTTTCTCTATTTTTGCTAAAAAGGAGGGTAATAGCCGAGCTATTGGCCGAATTTTTAGCAGAAATAGAGGAAATTCAAGCCATTTTAATCCGTCATATCTTTCGTGCAAGGTCTCATTCTGTGCAATGGTCTCTATAAATTACTAGTTTTCACTTTCGTTGAGCAACAATGTATCTAGTTCGCCTTTACGATTCAAAGCAGCTAAATCATCATAGCCCCCTACATGAGTCTTACCTATAAAGATTTGTGGAACACTGTCACGTCGTGAACGGCGTTCCATTTCTTTACGAAGTTTTTTATCAGAATCTACACGCAACTCTTCGTAGGCTATGCCTTTGCTTTTAAGTAATTTCTTTGCACGTATACAATATGGGCAAAAGAGTGTTCCATACATTACAACATTAGCAGCCATAGCATTGCCCTTTAGTTTAAGCTCATTAGGTTATTTCTTTGATAGCGGTAGATTTGCAGATTCCCAAGCAATAACACCACCCACTAGGTTCGATACGTCCTCAAAACCATTCTTGCTTAATATATTACAAGCGTGGGCTGAACGGCTTCCACTGCGACAGTAAACCAAAACAGGATTGTCTTTATACTTTGAGAATTCAGTTAAACGGGAATTAATTTCAGAAACAGGCACATGAATAGAGCCGTTTATAACACCACCTTCAAGTTCTTTATCTTCCCTCACATCGAGAGAAAGCACTTTGTCATCATTAAGTAGGCGAACCGCTTCATTGACACCTAATTGCTTATATTTACGATTTAATCTATCAAACTCTGATTTTATGATAAACCCTAAAACACCGATAAACCCAAAAACAAGCAAAGGGTGTGCACGTGCGAATTCTATGTATTCAGCCATGAACTAAAATCCATTTAATATTAAAACCGTTAAGATATACAGGCTAGAACAGTCCGTAAACCCCAAAACGAACTTAATTTGTAATATTTACTTTAGAAACACTTTTTCTAGCGAACTTTTATGCAGAAAAACGAATAGGCTGACGATTGTAAGCCTATATGATTTAAACTATAGAGGAGTTGCAGGACAAAATACTTCTTGCATCATGCCTACTAATTTCAAAATACGTCTATCTCCTACACTGTAGAAAACGCGATTTGCATCTTTACGTGATGACAGAACGCCTTTGTCACGCAAGATAGCAAGATGCTGTGAAATATTGCTTTGAGATGTACCCACAATATCAACAATTTCTTGCACACTTACTTCTTGATCACCAAGCACACAGAGAATCTTCAAACGCAAGGGATGAGAAATAGCTTTTAATGATCGTGATGCACGTTCTACATCTTCATCTTTAGCTAAAAGCTGTGAAGTAGCAGAACAAGCTGTTTCCCCTATATTAGAATATTCCATATTAGCCATGCGCGATAATTCCTAGTTATATTAGTATACCTGCATAATATAATATACTTACCTAGTAATGTCACTCTTTAACTTTGGCTGGATTTCTTTCTGGGTACTCTAATTGAGATAGATTAAGAAGCTCTGATTAAGTCGGTGGAATTTATCGACAGATGAAATTGTTCAGTTTTTGCTTAAAAATGGACTAATAGTCGCTCTATTAGGGAGATTTTTAAGCAAAAACTGGGCAATTTCAGCGTCGATAAAATCGCTCATGACTTGATCAGATTCCTTAAGTAGTGCTCAAAATACTGACTACTTAGGCACTTTCAGCTTTTGACCCACCACAACAATGTTGGGGTTAGAGATAATGTCTTTATTAGCCTCGTATAAACGAACATAGTGATTACCGCTACCATATACTCGTAGCGCTATTCGATACAAGGAATCACCTTTCTGCACAACTACCGTATCAGGTAAAGCTGGGTTATTAACTTTGTTATCTCCTAGCTCTCCCGTAGATGCAGACTTAACAGATGAAGAGAACTCCTCAGCCTCTTTCTGCTGTGCCTTTACATAAGAGCTTTCTGGCTCTTTTTCTGTTGAAGCGCCTGAACCAATTAACTTATCCAGTGACTGTGAAGCTTTCTTCACCTTGTCAGTATCTTCTTCTGTCTCTGCTATATCCTGCATTGCTGCACTCACCGCCGAGCGAAGGTCATCCATTTTTACACCATCTAATAAAGCAGAAGTCACTAATCCTTCAAGTTTAGCTTCAGTCTCTTTTTCATCTTCAGCAGTATTACCACCCAGTATCCCTGATAACTTCTTCGCAACAGACTCCGATAAATCATCAACATTAGCAGTCTCTGTTACCTCGGGCTCTTTTTCATTCGGCCTATCTGATGCTACTTCTTTCATACTAGTTTCACTAGCTTCTGCAGTCAAAGCATCTAGTAACTTATCTGAATTATCACTTTCAGCTAATGCCAGACTGCTAAACATGATGGTACAAAGGCTTACTGCAATTACTTTTTTATTCATTTTTATTTCTCCGCCCTAAGGATGTTTTAAGGTGTAACTGTTGTCAATCCTAACTGCAACCATGATTGCATACCTGCACGATACCAAAATAACTTTTCTTCAGGATAACCAATTTTGGAAAGGTTCCTAAGAGCCTTAGGTGATTGCCCACACCATGATCCATTACAAAAAAGCAATAAGCGACGGGCGTTACTAAAATCCCATTGACCTTCTTTCTCAGTTGCGCCTAATAGCTTCAGTATTTTTATCGTATGCTTACTCTCCAATCCCTTACTTAAAACAGTGAATGGAATATTGACTGAACCTGGGATAGTCCCTTTTTCGAACCAAGCAGGCATTCTTGCATCAACCAACAAGCCTTTATTATTTTTAACATCATTATCTAAGAATTTGAGTAACTCTAATTCACCAACCGTTTTAATACCTGGCGATAATTCAATAGGGTTAATACAAAACGGAGGGCACTCACGTGACGTTTTTGCAAAGCTATTGGTTAGCTTATGACTAGTATCTTGGTTACGCTCAATACGAACTGTTTTTCCGTTATGTTGAACATCAACATAAGGTATATCAGCTGTTATTTTTACTTTGTTTTCTGCTTGTGAAACAGCAGGCACCAAAGATAGTGCAATAGTTAACACAGCCCCCAAACTCATCCAATAGGTATTTTTTTTATAATTTCTCATGTCTTCCTCGCTCTGCCTCTGAATAAAGCTACTCACAGGCTCAATTAATTACTCAGGAGCCTCTACAGACTTCTTCATCTCTTTTTCAACAGCTTGTTGAATTTCATCTTGCACTGAATCCGCAATAACGCCTTGAATTGAACTTTTCAAATCAAACAAATTACTGCTATCTGTTTCACTTTTTCCATTTTCAACAGGAGTAGTCGCCAGCTCTTCCTTTACTTCTACTTCGGCTGACGAATCAGCCGACCCTCTCAGCATGGTTGCATCCGATGCATGTGACGAATAAAACCAATATCCACCAATAGCAAGCAATATGAACATAGCACCTAGCAGAAACACTTTATTCATGATCAACAACCTCTCACCTAGATCTCTTCATTAATATTCTCATAGACTTTCTCAACAACTCTATTGAATGAGCCACATCAGCGACCTCATCTTTAGTATCAACTTCAATAGAAGTATCCATATCTCCTTGGCTTAGCTTTAACACGCTATCTTTTAAACTAACTAATGGGCGAGTTATTGAGTTTGAAAAGGTAATTGCCAACATTAAGGCTAATAATAATGCGGCCAGCCCTATAGCAAGAAAAACGAGCAGATAGTCTTGAAGTGGCTGAAATAAAGCACTCTTAGATACAACACTAAAAAGGGTTCCTAAAGAATGTTCTTTTTCTTGGACGGCAATGGGGTTGTAAACTAAAATATCATCAGCTGTTTCTATATAATCCAGCTTCTTTACTGCTTTCATCTGCTCAACTAGATCAGCCTTCTCTTTGAAAAGATTAGCCCCTGTATCCAAGTCATTTTTACCACCCCATCTCTTTTTCTCATCAGGGTGATAATAATAAAACCCCTGCTGATCAACAAAGAGAAGCTCCTCACCTGACGCACCCTGCTCTTTAATGATATCGATGATTTTATTTGCATCGACATTTAGAACTGCAACTCCTAATAGATCATCATTTTTATCATACACAGGGGTTGAATAACGAATAGTTGGTAAGTAAGGTTGAACAACTTCTCCTTTTTCTCTGTTTAAATCTAAACGAGAAATAAACAACTCACCCTTTTCAAGTTCAAGTGCATTGTTAAAGTAGTAGCGTGATGCTTTATTCTGTAAATGGGTGTCAGAGACATTTTGAGAATGCCCGTTTACCCTATCAATTCTTACAACTTCTTGCCCTTCTGCATCAATAAACCTCACTTGCGTATATATTTTTTTCTGCTCAGAAAACTTTTGCAAACTTGATCTTAAGTTACTCAGCAACAAACGCTGCGTTCGACTACCTGCTGGCTCTGAAGAGGACAAGAACAAGTGCAATGCGTTAGAATCACGTAAAAAGAAAAGATCACTTCCCACACCATCTAACAGGTTTTCAATACGCTCTTGAATCAAGCTAACCTTATTAACATGAGAAGCTAGTACATTTTCTTTAAGCACTTTCGAGGTCGAGTACAAGCTATAACCTCCGATGAGAACCACAGGCACAAGTGTTACAATAATCAGTACTAACAGTAGCTTATTTCTTATTTTATTCATTCTTTTCCTTTTTTTTCCGTACCTAATATACAGCCGTACTAATTATTTCTTAGTTAACTGCTTACCTGACTATCCCACAATCAACTTAATCTGTTCGGCAAATTTTTCTCGTTCACCATCTGAATCCAGCTCAGCCTGAATCAAAGAGACTAAGTGCTCTAGATTTTCTTCGTTTTGTACATGTTTTTGCTTCCATTGGTCACTACAGTCTTCTACAACAAAACGGGCAGCAGGCCCCAAGAAAGAAGTAAGTACCGCTGAGTATTGATCTAAAATTTTCTGCATGGAACCATTTGTCGGCACGACCAAAGCCGTACCTGTTGTAGACTCTAATGCTAAAGCCTGTGCTTCTTTTAACGCCGCCTCTTTTTTCTCTTCATCCAAAATATGTCTAATTTTTTCTGAAGCAGACTTTATTCCCATATGGATAAGAGGAAAGTTAATCTTTTTCTCTGTCAACAGAAGCGCAAAATAGGAGTCATGTAAACGAAAGGCAGCAAGATATTGGCTTGCTACAGAGAAATACATTTCGTTATGTGTTTTTTCTATGGATTCAAGCGCACTAAAAACCTGTTCAACCATTTCCGCTGTTTGCATCATTGATTCATTCTTATCTTCAGGAAAGGATGAGGCTAACTGTTCTCCATCTTTATAAAGAAAGGCATAATTGACTCCTCTTAACCTGCTGATATTTGTAATTACTTGCTCTAACATGGTTTTAAATTACTCTGATGAATCTTATGACGGTTGATTATATCCATTGCAACATATCTTCAATTTGCTGACTCAACGCAGGAACGGATGTTTTATGTAATGAAGCTACGCCTAATGAATGCTCATCTTCTACAAAAACGGTCAGGTTATCGTCATCTGTTGCTCTAAGCATAATGCGATGTATTTCACCTAAATTAGCCACATCTTGAATAGCTGGCGTAATACCCGATAAGAAAGCAATAAACTCATTTAAGTTTTCATCAAGAATAGTGGAATCGATGACTTCACCCATATCATTCGACAAAGAGACGCCTGTCACCCCATTAATCTTTGCTACTGCTGCCATTGATTTTTCAGTCAGCATGATTTTAGAACCCGATGCAGGAGCCACTGCCTCAACAGCGGGACTAGGTGTAGTTGACTCTTTCTTCTCTAACTCCGATGACTTCTCATTTTTGAGACTTGCAGTAAGAGGGAGGCTGCCTCCATGATCAGCGTTGGTTACACTAGCGCTGCTATTAGCTTTAGCTTGCTTCTGTTTTATCAGGCTGTTCACTAACCGATGAATATGCTCTTTATTTCGGGCATCAACCATCATCACATCAGCATCAATATTCAGCTCTTTAAGCCAAGTTTGATAATTTTCTATACTTGGTTCGCTTTTTATATCGGAGCGAGTAATACCTATAACAAAAGGCACTTCATCAACAAGGTCACGAAAATGACTGGTGTAGTACTTTAAATCTCTAAAAGGATAATTCCGACAATTATCAAGCAAGAGTACTAAACCATGCGCTCCCTCTGAAATAATCTCCCACATAAAATCAAAACGCTCTTGACCAGGCGTTCCATATACATGAGCCACATCTTCGTTATTAAGCTTGATAACACCGTAATCTAGAGCAACGGTTGTAGTTTGCTTTCTCTGGCTTGTTGTCAAGTCAGAGACAGGCGCATCCGTCTTTAGCGCTTTTTGATCCGTTAAGGAATTAATCGCAGTAGTTTTTCCAGCACCCACAGGGCCAGTAATAATTATTTTATATCTCAAAACGTTGGATATTCCTATGATGATAGCCACTCTAACTGTACATAGTTCAACTTTGTAAGCCAATATTTGAACCTATTATTGAACAGTATGTGCTAATTTATTCTAGTTTATGGGAATAGCTGAAAGCTTCACCCTATTAGCAATAATATCGAGTATTAATACTCTCTATGCTATAGCAAGATCCCCTTTTGATCAAAATTATACCTACGAAATGCTTTTAACCAAGAAACTCAGATAGATAAACACAATTTGAGATAAGCGTAGGAATTTTGCCGATCAAGACAAGTGCTTAAATAAACAACATATAGATTAATAATTAGACAAATGGAATATTCATCCAAATGAATTCGGATAATAAATAGGGCTAATAAACAAGCTTATCTTGATTCTTTTTGCACTTCGGGGACTGGATCAAAGCCACCCTCACTCCATGGATGGCAACGTGAGATGCGACGTATAGAAAAGTATGCCCCTTTAATCGCACCATGAGCTTTGATGGCATCGTGACTATAGCAAGAACAGCTCGGATAAAAACGACAGTTACTACCCAACATGGGGCTTAATACCAGTTGATAGCCCCTAATTAAAAATAGTAATATGTGTTTCATATTGACGTTACTTATACAGTAGCTCTGGATCAATCAATGGCTCGGCATCAACCATCACTTCATCGCCCTTTACCACATTAAAAAAACAATTTCGGCGACCTGTATGACAAGCAGGGCCAGTCTGATCTACTTTGACTAATAACGTATCTTTATCACAATCAAAGCGCAACTCTTTGAGCATTTGCACTTGTCCTGATGACTCTCCCTTACGCCAATAGGCTTGCCTTGAGCGCGACCAATAGCAGACTCTTCCTGTCTCCAGTGTTTCAGCAATAGATTGACGATTCATCCATGCCATCATCAGCACTTCCCCCGTATCATGCTGTTGCGCAATCGCAGGGATCAGTCCATCATTATTATAGGCTAAATTATCAAGGGTTTCAGAGAGACTAGTCATCCGTTAGATAACCTGCCCTTCTGCTTTACGCACATAACCTGCATCATCACATTTCTGTAGATATTCTGCCCAGTTACTTTCTTGATTATCACCTAACTTACGCAAATAACCCCAATCGTATAAACCACTATCATGATTATCATCAAAGACCAACTTAATCGCATAGTTTCCTACAGGCTCTATCGCTGTGATATTGATGTTTTCTTTCCCTAACTGCAAGGTTTCTTGTCCTGGGCCATGCCCCTGAACTTCTGCTGAGGGTGAAGACACGCGTAAATATTCACAGGATAGCTGATGCACTTCATCGTCTGGCCATGTCAACTCAAGTATGCGGGACTTTTGATTTAATGTAATGTTAATCGGGGTCATTCTGTTTTCCTTAATTTATGTACGAAGTATGACTAGAGAATGTATCGACTAAGATCTTCATCCTCTGCCAACTGTCCCATTTTATCGTTAACTTGTGTTGCATCAATGACCACTTCTGAAGGACCATTAGGTGACTCGAATAACGTTTCTTCTAATAGATGTTCCATCACCGTGTGCAAGCGACGAGCACCAATATTTTCAGTGGTTTCGTTCACTTTAAAAGCCGTCTCAGCAATTTGCTGAACGCCTTCTTGAGTAAACTCTAGCGTTACACCTTCCGTGGCTAACAAGCCAACATATTGCTCAGTAAGCGAAGCATCAGGCTCTACCAATATTCGTGCAAAATCATTAGCGGTTAACGCGGTCATTTCCACACGAATAGGCAAGCGACCTTGCAACTCAGGGATCAAGTCTGAAGGCTTAGATACATGGAATGCACCTGATGTAATAAATAAAACATGGTCTGTTTTCACCATGCCGTATTTAGTGCTCACCGTACACCCTTCAATAAGTGGCAATAAATCACGCTGAACACCTTCTCGCGAAACATCACCACCACCGTTAGCTTGACCTTTACGAACGACTTTGTCTATTTCATCTATAAAAACTATGCCATTTTGCTCAACATTAGATAACGCTTGTACTTTTAAGTCATCTTCATTGATCAGCTTATGAGCCTCTTCTTCCGTGAGGATTTTAAAGGCCTCTTTAATGGTAAGCTTGCGCTTTTTCTTATCTTTCTTACCCATGTTCTGGAACATGCCTTGTAGCTGGTTCGCCATATCTTCCATACCAGGTGGCGTCATTATTTCCACACTAGTTGGCCCCATGGCTATATCAATTTCAATTTCCTTATCATCCAGATCGCCTTCACGCAATTTCTTACGGAATTTTTGTCGTGCTACCCCTTCCTCAGGCTTGTCCGTCGCATCCACATCAGTATTACTTGCTCTGGCGGGGGGCAATAAGATATCGAGAATTCTATCTTCCGCAGCATCTTCTGCACGGTTTTGCACTTTCTTAACTTCAGTTTCTCGCGTCATTTTGACTGACATATCGACAAGATCACGAATAATAGAATCCACTTCTTTGCCAACATAACCCACTTCTGTAAATTTAGTCGCTTCTACTTTTACAAAAGGTGCTTGAGCCAGTTTTGCTAATCGACGAGCAATTTCGGTCTTTCCAACACCTGTTGGGCCAATCATCAAAATATTTTTCGGTGTTACCTCTTGGCGTAAGACTTCATCTAACTGCTGTCTACGCCAGCGATTTCTTAGTGCAATAGCTACGGCACGTTTAGCCTTATCTTGGCCAATTACATGCTTATCAAGTTCATGAACAATTTCACTCGGTGTCATCGACATGCTTATAGCTCCTCTATCGTGAGATTATTATTAGTATAGATACAAATATCGCCTGCAATACCCAAGCTTTTTTCAACAATCTCTCTTGCTGATAGTTCGGTATTATCCAGTAATGCACGTGCCGCCGATTGTGCAAAAGGCCCACCTGAGCCTATAGCTATGAGGTTATCCTCTGGCTCAATCACATCACCATTACCCGTAATGATCAAAGAGGTCTCTTTATCGGCAACGGCTAACAATGCTTCTAATCGACGTAACACACGGTCTGTTCGCCAATCTTTTGCCATTTCTACTGCTGAGCGCACAAGGTTGCCGTTATATTCTTGTAATTTACCCTCAAACCTTTCAAACAGCGTAAAAGCATCAGCCGTACCACCTGCAAAGCCTGCTATAACTTGATCATCATGTAATCTACGCACCTTACGTGCGTTACCTTTCATGACCGTATTACCCATCGTGACTTGCCCATCACCACCAATAACGACCTGATTTCCACGACGCACCGAAAGTATGGTTGTACCTCTATATTGCTCCACTCATGACTCCGTATAAATATGATGAAGGTGATATTCTCGAATACTTCAATGTAGGGGGTTGTTAGCTTCATTTCAAGTCAATATATTAAAGGCATCTCTATTAATTCTGGTCGGAGTTGCTGTGAGATAGAATTTGTTAGATTTTTGATAGAAAAGTTAGCAATAGCCGTAGCTATTGGTCACTTTTATAGCAAAAATATAGCAGATTCTAGCCTCAGCAAAACGAACCATGAATTAATAGAGGTGCCCTTAAGCTTTATTCATCCATATCATTAACCCCGCCCCCGAGATTGACACTTTAATTTAAGACATTAGTCCATATATCAGTTGCAGAATTTTTTTACTATTGCCTATGGTAAACTAAACTTTTGCTAACAGGATTGCTTGGTAAAGCGCACTAAACAGAAACGTAATGAGTACTTTCACAGAACCACTTCGTACCACCAGCTCACTTGCTAAAACTATGCCATATGCTGCTTTCATGCATGCCTTGGTTATTTTTGGCATTGGTTATGGTATCCAATCAACTAGCTCGTTTAAGAACGCGACGTTACTTGATATATCTATCGTCAATACGCATTCCGATAAAGCACCAGAAGAAGCAGACTTCATCGCTCAAGCTAATCAAGAGGCTAGTGGAACAACCGATATAAAGAATCGTCCTCGTAGCATGATGGCTTCTGAAAACTTGCTTACGCCCGATGAAATATCACCATTAGAATCTACAAAATCCACCCCTAACAAACCTCCTGTATTACAACCATTGCTCTTAACGACTAAAGGGGAAACTTTCAAACGCATCCCGAAACTGGAAGAGCAACCTGACACACAAGAACAAACGGATAATGCAGATGAAGTCATTGATGAGACACGTGAGGAAGCAAGGCTGGCAGCCGAATTAGCAAAAGATGAAGCCAATTATTCTAAAATGCCTAAAACTCGCTTCTTAAACTCAACCAATGCTAAAAGCTCGGTTGAAGCAATGTATATTGATGCATGGGCAAAAAAGATTGAACGTATTGGCACTACTAACTTCCCACAAGAAGCGATCAGGCTACGCAAAAACGGCAAGCTCATTATTAATGTGACCATCAACCAAAAAGGCAGGGTCGTTTCCGCACCTGAAATACAAACATCCTCTGGCTCACGCATCCTAGATAATGCAGCGCTACGCATTATTAAAATAGCGGCTCCTTATGATGTGTTACCTAAAAAGGTTCGCGAGCAATATGATCAATTACAAATAACACGCACCTTTATTTTTGACACGGGCTATCACGACTTACGAACCGAGTAGTTAATACTTAGGAAATAAGCTCGAAATACAGTAGTCTTAACCTATAAAGACAATAGAGTATTGCCAT
Organism: Thiotrichaceae bacterium; assembly: GCA_026991755.1. Lineage (GTDB taxonomy): Bacteria > Pseudomonadota > Gammaproteobacteria > Thiotrichales > Thiotrichaceae > HyVt-477. The sequence continues at coordinate 49,565 of JALXAX010000051.1, forward strand.
GCAACAAGAAGACCTTCAATTACAAAACCAGCTACTAATAGCGATGCCAGGCATGGGCGACCCTCGCTTTGAGCATGCTGTAATTCTTGTTGCTCGCCACACACCCGAGGGCTGCTTTGGCGTTACTATCAACCAACCTTCCGAGACAACATTGGGCGACTTATTTAATCACCTGAAAATCACATCCAATATAGGCTCAGAACTGGCATCAAAACCCATGTTACAAGGTGGCCCTGTACAACCTGAACAAGGTTTTGTCGTACACGATTCTGATCACATATGGGAAAACACATTACACATTTCTGATGACTTAGCGATTACCGCATCGAAAGATATTTTAGCCGACATTGCTATTGATGAAGGCCCTGATAACTTTTTGCTGACACTGGGTTGTGCCAGTTGGTCTGCGGGTCAGATTGAAAGTGAAATGTTAGATAATGCATGGCTTTCTTGCCCCACTGAATCTTCTATCCTCTTTGATACACCCTATCCGCTACGCTGGCAAAACTCATCCCAGTTACTTGGGATTGATGTCCGCATGATGTCTAACACCATCGGTCACGCCTAAAACATCATGACGGTAAGATAATGACTGTTTTAGCTTTCGATTTTGGACTTGCACGTACAGGAGTGGCTATTGGCAATACCATAACGGGTGTTGTAACCCCACTTTGCACACTGATTAGCATAAACACCAAACCAGATTGGAATAGCATCTCTAAGCTTATCGAAGAATGGCGACCACAAACACTGGTTGTAGGCATGCCTTATTTACTTGATGGTACCCATAGTGAAATGACAGAAAAAGCGGCAAAATTCAGCCGACAGTTAGAAGGTCGCTACTCACTCCCTGTCGACACTATTAACGAACAACTAAGCTCAATGGAAGCCGAGCAGCGTCTCAAGCAATCACGTCAAGCAGGCCGAAAAAAGAAAATTAAGAAAGAGGAAATTGACCAGCTCGCGGCGGCCATTATCCTTGAATCATGGATAATGAAAAATGCATAGCAAAACCGATACCCACCAAGACTCAAACACAGACTATAATATAGAGCAGATTATCAAGACTATGGCGGATGATTTGACAACCTATTTAAAGGCTAGAGACATTGAAGATCCGTTAATTGTGGGCATTCATACAGCAGGAGTTTGGCTGGCTAAAATGCTGCATCAACAGCTAAATCTACCTGATGAAATGGGTGAACTTAATATTAACTTCTACCGTGATGACTTTAGCCGAAATGGATTACATCCGCAGATTTTACCTTCAAGCCTCCCGTTTACTGTTGAAGATCGTCATATTATTCTTGTTGATGATGTTCTCTTCACAGGCCGAACTATTCGTGCAGCCATGAATGAACTATATGATTATGGTCGCCCAGCCAGTATAGTATTAGCCATTCTTTTTGAACGTGAAGGCAGAGAGCTACCTATTGCCGCTGATATTAGTGGTATTAAAGAAAATTTATCGCACAATCAGTATATTAAACTCACAGGCCCAGACAACATGGAGCTAAGCATCATAACAAAACATGACTAAATCGGACTTACTTCCAGGCCCTTTGCCCAACAGTTTACAATTAACCAAAGACGGCAAACTCAAACACCTTCTCAGTATAGAAGGCATCCCCCCACTGTTGCTCGAAGAAATCCTTGATCGAGCAGAACAATTTGTATCCCTACCCGATAAAGCGCAAAACAAAGCCCCCTTATTACGCGGTAAAACCGTAGTTAATCTCTTTTTTGAGAACTCCACTCGAACGCGAACAACTTTTGAGCTAGCAGCCAAGCGCCTATCGGCCGACCTGATTAATCTCGATATTCGAACATCTGCCACCACTAAGGGTGAAAGCTTGCTGGATACGATCCGCAACTTAGAGGCAATGAACGTTAATATGTTTGTGGTACGTCATCAGCATAGTGGCACCGCTCATTTTATTGCGCGTTACTGTGCTCCGCATATCAGCGTACTCAATGCAGGTGATGGACATCATGCTCATCCCACTCAAGCATTATTAGATATGTTGACTATTCGACAACATAAACATGCATTCCCTCCTCTTAAGGTCGCTATCGTTGGCGATATACTTCACTCACGCGTGGCACGCTCACAGATACACGCTTTGACCACTTTATGCACAGGCGAGGTACGAGTAATAGCACCAAGAACATTGATGCCTGTCGGTATTGAAAAGATGGGTGTCAACGTATTCCACGATCTTAATGAAGGCTTAGATGATGTAGATGTTGTCATCATGCTTAGGTTGCAACACGAACGCATGCAAAATGCACTATTGCCTTCAGCTCATGAATTTTACAAGCGTTATGGACTCACCGAAGAAAGCCTACGCTCTGCCAAGCCTGATGCTATCGTTATGCATCCCGGTCCTGCCAACCGAGGCGTCGAAATTGACACCAAAGTAGCGGATGGCCCTCAATCTGTCATATTACAGCAAGTCACTAACGGGATAGCCGTGCGGATGGCCGTTATGTCTATGGTGATGGGCGCACAATCGGGATACTCTCAATGAGTAAAAAAACAGCCATTATCAATGCTCAAATCGTTGACCCTGATTCAGGCCGTAATGAGCTTGGCAACCTCTATATTAATGGGAAAATAATCGCGCATATTGGCACAACACCGCCAGATGGCTTTACAGCAGACCAAACCATTGACGCAACTGATCAGATCTTGCTACCGGGTGTGATTGATCTTTCTACTTATCTACGCGAACCCGGACAAGAATTTAAAGCCACCATTGAGAGCGAAAGCTATGCAGCGGTGAGTGCAGGTATTACACAGCTTTATTATATGCCTGAACCTGAAACTTGCATTGACAACATGCCTTTAGCTAATCTCGTATTAAAAAGAGGCAAGGCAGAGAAAAAGGCTCGAATTAATGCTATTGGAGCCATCACACAAGGCTTAAAAGGCGAACAACTCACCAACATGGGCGGATTAAAGTATGCAGGCTGTGCTGCCGTCACTAATCAACGCCAAGCATTTGCCAATACCAACACCCTGCGCATGGCGATGGACTACTCAGCTACTTTTGACCTACCTTTGTTTTTACACCCCATCGATCATGCCCTGATGGGAAAAGGTTGCGTGCACCAAGGAGCCATCTCAACCAGAGTGGGACTACCAGGGATACCCTCAACCGCAGAAACAACGGCTGTCGCGCAAATTATTACCCTTGCTGAAGAACTCAATGTTTCCGTACATCTTTGTCGTTTATCCGCTTCTGGCAGTGTTGAGCTTGTCAGGACAGCTAAACAAAAGGGCTTACCTGTCACCGCTGATGTAGCAGCTCACCAATTATTCCTTACTGACTTTGACATCAGCTGTTTCGATCCTCTTTGCCATGTTCAACCACCCTTTAGAAGCCAGCGCGACTTGGACGCACTTCGCAATGGTGTGGCTGACGGAACTATTGATGCTATTTGCTCAGACCATCAACCCCATGAAATTGATGCAAAACTCGCACCCTTCCAGCAAACAGAACCGGGGATCTCCGCATTAGAAACACTACTGCCTTTGACGATGAGATTAGTTGAAGAAGGCGCTATGCCACTTGAAACCGCTATTGCTAGCATAACGTCAAGAGCAGCCAAGACCATTAGGGACAGGCAAGGCAAGCTACAAGTTGGCTTGCAGGCAGACTTTACGCTATATGACCCCAATGATTTATGGCGATTGAGCACAGAAAAAATGCTAAGTCAGGGTAAGAACACACCTTTTGCAGGCTGGAGCTTCAGCGGACGTAGCTCTAGAACGTTTGTTAAAGGTGAATGTGTTTTCATCAGAAATGACGACTAGTTTTTACTAAAAAGATGGGATGGGGCACCGGATGTATCACATGCTCTTAATGCATAGACACACCCTGCCCATCTATGATTTACGAGGCACCGGGTTTAGTGGCTGGATTACATATCAGTTAGCGTGCAAATTACTTGGATTAATTTGAAAACTTACAGCCGTGCTATGTATTTACTATCTTCCTAACCTATTTATCTCCAATCTGAACTACACTTGAGAGGTTAATCTTGAAGGAAACAGGAGGCGCAGACGGGTTTGCGCAGCTGTTTAACAAGACACAGCTTAAACTGTGCCTCCTAATAAGATTAACGAAGTGGCTGTTGCGACTTTAACGTAGCCGTTTTCACTTGCTATCTTAACGTCACAACTTTTCATTTGGCTCTGCCTTATTTCAGAATGTCGCACAGATGACCTACAAATACCAAAAATGCCCTTCCTGTTATGAGCTAAGTATTGCCGATGAGCAGTCCTGCTTGTTTTGCGATAACGATTTAAGTGCTGTTGACTATCATCCTTGGCGACGGTTTTTTGCACGTTCTTTTGATATGGCTTTTATTTTTATTCTTTGGGCACTAACCATCTTTTTATTTTTTCTTGCTATTGAACCTTCTGCTGAGACATTAGACTTTATTAGTAAAAATACGGCTTTTTTCAACCATCCTATGCTTAGCTTACCGCTTAGTGCACTTATTTTTATCTCTTATGAAACACTTTTTCTTGCTATTTTTGGTAATACACCCGGGAAGAAACTGTTCCGAATTAAACTCATTCATGCTGAGAGCAACAAGCCTAGCTTAAAAACAGCCTTTAATAGGACGTTTATGATGTACCTGGTCGGCATGGGGTTTCTTATTCCAGTTGTCAATTTATATGCGTTGTATTTAGCTCGTAAACGTTTAGTTTTAACGGGAAATACGTTATGGGACACCCGTAGCAATTTCCATGTGTCTTTTAAAGGCTGGAGTTGGCAGTACCTTATCTGGGTGTATTTTTTATATAGTGTTGTATTTCTGCTATTTGCAGCGATTATGAGTGGATAACTTAATATGAATGCTTCTTGCTTCGCCACTGGTGTCAACAGCTATATGCTGGAATACGAGACTTCACTTGCTTCCTCTATTGCTGATAGTTTCTTTATTAGTGCGGCGGTTGGCGTCCTGTTTGCGCCAGTCTTTTTAATGATATACCAAGCATTTGTAAAAATGCTTATGATGATAAACGATCCTCAAGCGAAGGACTTTGAAGTTACGCAAAGAGCTATCCCCCAACCCCTATTATCCAGACATAACAACGCATCTATTATTGAAGAGATGCTCAAACGACAACATTATTTTTTCTGGGTTTTTATTAGCTCTATTCTGCTCTTTTCCTTTCTCTTAGCGCTTTGCATACACTTTATTATTGGTATTGATCCTGATGAGATTTCGACAATATTTACGGGGGGCAACCCTATTGCGGAGTTTATGTTGATGAATCTATTTGTCCTATTAATGACGCTACCCTTACTTAATCAATTCATTCCCACGGGTTTATACCGACAAACAACAGGAATAATTTTTAGTTTAGCCGGGCTTGGCCTTGGAGTTGCTTATCTCTATTCCGAAAACTTTACCGATCCTGTTGCCTTACTTGAAAATATAGGTGTGGTTCTTTTTGTTATTTTAATGTTTGTTGGCTTTGCTATGCAAAAAGTCAGAAATATCGCAGTACTTATTGTTCTGGTAACACTACCCTTTTTACTCATTCTTCAAGGAACCTTTTTAATCGTCGAGATAGTGGACTCTTGTGTGTCTATGGACTATATATCAGAAGATCTGCAATCCCTTCTTTTCCTTGTTGGCATTCCACTTATTGTTTTTTTCTTCTGGGCTGTTTGGCGTATGATTCTTTGGTCAATTGGCAAATTGGTAGAGGCTTATAATAGAAAGTTATTTAGTGATTTTCAGTTACAAACTGTACTTTGGTTAGTATTAATTGCCTATATTTTTAGTGCTGGACTAGGGAAAGATACAGGTGAAAATGAAGCAACACATTACTCTATTTATCCCGCATTAATTTTGCTGTTCTGTGTGAGCTTGTTCGGGTTCTTAATGCACCGTGTAGCACCTTGGGACGCACCTAAAAAGCTACTATACTTGCGTGTATTCGATACCAGCAAAAACAGTGAACGCTTGTTCAATTTTGTCTCCAGATATTGGCGACATATCGGCCCTATCAATATGATTGGCGGACCCGATTTTGCGCTTATGAATTTAGATATCAATGAAGCCTATTATTTACTTTTCAAACGTAAACAAATTCATGAGTTGTTTATCGATGAGCCTGCTGCTTTAGTAGATCGGCTACAACACATGAGTTATAAGCCCAGTTCTGATCGGCAATACTTTGTGAATGAGTTTTTTTGTACGGATAATATGTGGAAGGAAGCCGTTACGCGCCTGCTTGAACAAGCAGATCATGTGTTGCTTGATTTACGGGGCTTCAATAATGAACGCATGGGAGCTGCGTTTGAATTACAGTTGCTGAGCAAGATGGATTTATTGCAATATACAACGGTTGTTGTTGATAGCCAAACAGATTGGAGCGCTATTAAACAAGCGCTGGATACTAGGGAGAGTACGCTGCTTGAAGATCAGGTTATTTCACTGAATTCCAGGAAGATGGATAAGCAGGTGCTATTGCATCTTGCTACTACCTAAGGGAAAGCTCTATTAAGCAAAGAAGTTCACATGGTCTTACACTGATTTTGTTTAATGAGACAATCACACAAAAGCGATTGCCTCATTATATCAAACTGATATTAGTCAGTTGTAGTATCTACATCGAATGGGTCTTCATCATGGTCATGATGATGGTTCGCTTCAGACTCTTGACGTAAGATTTTCTTAAAATAGCTATGGTGAATCCACCAATCTAAGCTAAAGAAGCGACCAGCTCCCATAAAGAACAAAGCTAATGTCATTAAGAATAGAACTAACGCAGCTTCTACTCCTGAATTAGCCGTAGTCATATAACCATGGGACATAAGCAACTCTTTACCCGTCTCAACAAGACCGCCACTGAAGTTTGTCGCAGCTAGCCCCATTAAAATGAGAATACCCATTAAGGGTAATGAAATCCACCTGACTGCAAAACCGATGATTAGTAAAACAGCAGCGGCAACTTCAATACCACCTATGACGCCGTTCATGATGCTAGGAGCAGGAATAGAGAATAAACCTTGAGCACTACTAAGCGCTTCAACACCTTTTTGATAACCCGCACCATCTATCCATGTTAGTGGGTTCCACCAAATAACATCACTACCTGTAAATAAACCTAGTCGCGCTTGACCTGCTACCCAAAAAATAGGTGCTAGAAAAAAACGGAAAAGTAACGGTGGTAAAAAATCTAGTCCTCTTAGCCATCCGAAGCTAAAAAAGCCATGTAGAAATTTAGTCATTAGGGTCTCCTTGGGGTTATTCCTTTTGTGTAGATGCATTGTGGTTATTTCTATACTGGAATGCAACTACATTTTAAGAGGTTTTATTGAAAATCTTGTCAAATGTTTTAATTAGTTATCGTCTAACATCAACTTGAAAACGATGATGAAGGAATAGGAGTCAACATATTCACAGAAAAGCGACCTCCATCGTAACCATTAACCTGCTTAACAATTTGTTCAGCTGACAAACCAGACTCTTCAAGCTGATCTTCACGTTCAGCATGAGCTATATACTCATCAGGCAAGCCTAGATTAAGCACCGCCACATCACTAACGCTTTTCATAATGAATTCGTTAACGGCTGAACCTGCACCGCCCTGAATAGCATTATCTTCAACCGTCACTAGCAACAGGTGCTGTTGACTAAGCTGTAAAATCATATTCTCATCTAATGGTTTTACAAATCGCATATTAATAAGGGTTGCACCCAACACCGTTGCCGCTACCTCACATTCTTTGCGTAGTGAACCAAACATGAGCAAGGCAATATTATTACCTTGCAATAGCTGTGCTGATTTGCCTATTTCTAAAGCCTGCATTCGTCTTTCAGGTAAAACACCAACGCCTTTACCTCGGGGGTATCTAACCGCAGAAGGGCCATCATATTGAAAGGCGGTATAGAGCATTTGGCGACACTCATTCTCATCAGCAGGCGCCATTATGACCATATTAGGTACACATCTCATGTAAGATAAATCGTAATTTCCTGAATGGGTAGAGCCATCAGCACCTACTAAGCCAGCACGATCAATTGCAAAGACTACGGGTAAATTTTGAATAGCTACATCATGAACGAGTTGATCATAAGCGCGCTGTAAGAATGTTGAGTAAATAGCAACAACTGGCTTACACCCGTCACAAGCCATACCTGCTGCCAAAGTCACAGCATGCTGCTCAGCTATAGCTACATCGTAATACCGCTCAGGGTATTGCTTAGAAAATGCGACCAACCCCGAGCCTTCACACATTGCAGGAGTAATGGCAACTAGACGATCATCTTGTTCAGCCATATCACATAACCACTGGCTGAAAACCTGTGTATAAGTCGGTGTGTTCGTAGCTAGTTTTGGGGCTGCAACTATGCCTTTATCAAGGTGAAAAGGTGAGACGCCATGATAAACACAGGGGTCATCTTCTGCTGGCGCATAGCCTTTTCCTTTTTTCGTGACAACATGCAAAAACCTTGGCCCTTTTTGCTGCTTAAGGTTTTCCATGATATTGACTAGCTCAACCACATCATGGCCATCAATAGGACCATAATAGCGAAAGCCCATTTCTTCGAACATGGTGCCAGGCATCACCATGCCTTTCACATGCTCTTCACTCTTCTGAGTAAATCGCTTTACCGAAGGGGTTGAAGATAATAGCTTTTTGCCGCTTTCTCGGATACGAGAATAGAACTGACCCGAAAGTAGGCGTGTTAAATATTTGCTCAGTGCGCCCACGTTGGGAGATATAGACATATCATTGTCATTAAGGATAACCAGCATATCTGCTTCCAGATCACCCGCATGATTTAGCGCCTCATACGCCATACCTGCTGTCATAGCGCCATCACCAATAACCGCAATACTTTCCTGATCCCTACCTTGATACTTTGCGGCTAAAGCCATCCCTAAAGCAGCACTTATTGAAGTGCTTGAATGACCCGTACCAAAAGCATCATAGTGACTTTCTTCACGCTTTGGGAAACCTGAGATACCGCCTTTTTTGCGAATTCCCGACAGTTTCTCACGGCGACCCGTTAGTATTTTATGAATGTAGGCCTGATGCCCAACATCCCATACCAGCTTGTCATCAGGTGTATTAAAGGCATAATGCAATGCAACAGTTAGCTCTACCGTGCCAAGACTTGCAGATAAGTGACCACCTGATTGCGACACGGAGTCTAATAAAAATTCTCGAAGTTCATTGCATAAGGCAGGAAGCTCTGAAAGCTCCAATTGACGAATATCAGTGGGCGTATTTATCTGGTTTAACACGTAATTTATCATTCATTATTATAAGTGAGACTTTCATCCTTTCGTGCAAAGGCCTCAGGTGAAGAGATACTGCTCTCATATCTCCTAAATATACAACTTTAAATCTATTTAAGACGGTTCACAATAAAATCTGCAATATTGCGCAACTTATCCGCGCCATGATCAAAGTCGTCTAACTGAGCTACTGCCTCCGCATGGAGATCAATCGCTTTTTGCCTAGCATTCTTCATTCCAAGTATAGCAGGATATGTGGCTTTATTAGAGGCAACATCTGCCCCTTGTGTTTTCCCTAGCGTTTCTGTATCACTTTCAATATCTAAAATATCATCACGCACCTGAAATGCCAAACCGACACATTTTGCATAGTGGTCTAGTTGTTGTACCTGTACTTCTGAGCAATTATCGCTGCATTCTATCGCCATCAACACACAAGCCCGGATAAGTGCACCCGTTTTATGGATATGCATATTCTCAAGTTCAAGTTGCGTAAGGCTTTTCCCTGTTGCGGCTAAATCAATAGCTTGCCCTCCTGCCATTCCTCTGGAGCCAGATGCATGTGTCAGTATTTGTATCAGGTTAAGGCGCTGCTGGGCTGATAGCACCGACTCAAGCGCCGTATCATGCGCCAACAAATGAGAAGACAGTGCTTGTAATGCATCACCCGCCAAAATTGCCGTGGCTTCATCATAGGCTTTATGACACGTCGGCTTACTACGACGCAAATCATCATCATCCATCGCGGGCAGATCATCATGAATCAATGAATAAACATGGATAAGTTCAACCGCAGCAGCAGGAATATCAAGCACTTTTCTATCAACACCCAGTGCTTCACCCGTTGCATATACCAACAGCGGACGAATCCTTTTACCGCCATCCAACACACTATAACGCATAGATTCATGCAGATGCTGAGGATTTAACGTAGCTTTCGGCAAGACAGCATCTAATACTTTTTCAATTCTTTGCTGATAATACTGTAACTGTGATCCTAATTTAGGCATCGCTTTCGAAATCCATTTCACCATCAGCGGTCAGTACTTTGACTTCCTGCTCAGCTCGATTTAATGCCTGCTGACAAATTCTCGTAAGCTTTACGCCCTGCTCAAACTTCTGCAATGACTCTTCTAGCGTAAGTGTATCCTTCTCCATGCTATCGACCAAACCTTCAAGCTCTTTCATAGCATCCTCAAAGGTTGGGGTTTTATCCTTTTTCTTACTCATTTGAGTACTCATAAGCATCTAAAGCTTAAATTCTCGGATGTCTACCCACAAAAAGCAAGCTCTTATGTAAGTTGTGGTACAACTAAGGAAACTAATTGAGTCTGATCAAACTTGATAGAACTTCCTTACTAAAGCGTTAAACTAAAGTGCCAAAGTTATCTAAAGAAACTACAGATTCGTCTCATAGGACGCATATACGCTGTTTAATTATAGCGACCTTCTCTTGATTTAATTGACGATTATCAGCAAGCTTTCATACTTACTTGTCATCTATATTCTAATATCATAATATTCACACCATTCAAAATTAATGTACATTAAATAAATAGGTGAAACATGTTAGATTTCGGTTTTAAAGTTCCCATGACCCTTGTGGTAGGATTGATTATTTGGGCTTGGCTTTCATTTCTTTCTTCAGTCTTTATTGCTGCTTAAAATAAACATTGAGAAGATATTCTAATTAGGTATTGAAATGCCCCTTAATAAGAGGCATAATTCGCGCCTATTTTTTTACCGAAGTCTGTAGGAGATTTTCGTGCCAAATATTAAACAGGCCAAGAAACGCGTTCGCCAAGCTGAAGCTAGTAGAATGCTAAACAAACACCACCGCTCATCAATGCGTACAACTGTTAAAAAAGTTGAAGCCGCAATCGCTGAAGGCGATAAAGATGCTGCAACTACTGCTTTGAAAGAAGCATCATCTGCATTAGACAGCATGGTTAGCAAAGGCATTCTTCATAAGAACAATGCTGCTCGCAAGAAGAGCCGTTTGAACGGACATATTCGCGCACTTTAAAACTGCTCGAACGAATACATTGCATGCTAGTTAAGGCCGACATTTGATCGGCCTTTTCTGTTTGTGCTGTTTTCCCCTTTCCGCCCATGCCTAGGAGGCTGTCCGAGAACTAGAAGCGTAGTGAAAATCACAGGAGCATTATAACCTGGGCTTATTGAATGAGGCGAATAGTTGTTCTATTTAACAATTTCAATAAGGTTAGATTATGATATTCATGAGATTTGCAGTAGCTTCTTAGCTCTCGGACAAGCTCCTAGTGCATCTATAACCAAGCCACCATCATGTCGACCTACCATGAAGAAGTCTCTCGCAGACGTACATTCGCGATCATCTCTCACCCTGATGCGGGTAAAACCACCATTACAGAGAAACTGTTACTCTTTGGTCGTGCCATCACGCAATCAGGAACCGTAAAAGGTAGGAAATCATCCCGACATGCAACGTCTGACTGGATGGAACTGGAAAAAGAAAGAGGCATTTCTGTTACCTCTTCTGTGATGCAATTCCCCTATAAAGATTGCATCATCAACTTACTCGACACACCAGGCCACGAGGACTTCTCAGAAGATACTTATCGCACCTTAACCGCTGTTGACTCTGCATTAATGGTGATTGATGTAGCAAAAGGCGTAGAAGCCCGAACCATAAAACTCATGGAAGTCTGTCGCCTGCGCGACACCCCCATTATGACGTTCATCAATAAACTAGACCGTGAAGGTCGTGATCCGATTGAATTGCTTGATGAAGTTGAAACGGTTCTAAATATCAATTGCGCACCTATCACATGGCCGATTGGCATGGGTAAACGCCTAAAAGGTGTTTATCATATTTATAAAGACAGCATCCACCTTTACGATGCTAATCACGATGGCGGCATTCAGCATGGAGAGGTCATAGAAGGCCTAGATAATTCTCGTCTAGACGAACTGTTAGGTGATCAAGCCGAAGAACTACGTGATGAAATAGAACTCGTTAAAGGCGCTAGTAATGAGTTTAATAAAGAAGAGTATCTAGCAGGAAAACTAACCCCTGTCTTCTTTGGCTCTGCTATGAATAACTTTGGTGTTGCCGAGCTACTAGATGACTTTGCAACCTATGCTCCCGCACCACAGCCTCGTAATACCACATCACGCGAAGTCTCTGCGGAAGAAGAGAAATACTCAGGCTTTATTTTTAAGATTCAAGCCAATATGGATCCTAAACATCGTGATCGTATAGCTTTCATGCGTATTTGCTCAGGCACTTTTAACAAAGGTATGAAGCTAACTCAAACACGTACCTCAAAAGAATTAAAGATACCTGATGCGCTCACCTTCATGGCTTCAGAACGAGGACATATCAGTGATGCCTACGCAGGTGATATTATTGGCATTCATAATCACGGCACTATTCGAATTGGCGATACCTTTACTCAAGGAGAAGAGCTGTACTTCACAGGTATTCCTAACTTTGCACCCGAATTATTTCGCCGTGCAAGGCTGAAAGACCCATTGAAAAATAAACAATTGCTCAAAGGCTTGATGCAACTCTGTGAAGAGGGTGCAACACAACTATTTCGCCCTTTAAACAATAATGATTTAATTTTAGGAGCCGTAGGAATATTACAGTTTGATGTGGTTGCCCACCGACTAAAAGCAGAATACAACGTGGAATGCCTGTTTGAAGCGGTCAATGTACAAACCGCACGCTGGATTGCCTGTGATGATGAAGTCATGCTTGCACAATTTAAAACTAAAGCAGCCAATAACCTAGCGCTTGATCATGCTGGTGAACTGAGTTACATCGCACCTACACGAGTCAATCTACAACTTGCTGAAGAAAAATGGCCTGACATCGAATTCCAATCAACTCGTGAACATGGAATTTATGATTAGTTAGTATGATGGTATAAGGAGACCCATGCCCTTCACCTTTAGAAGACCACTTCGTCTAATTTACCGTTAAACCTCGCCCCCATTTCCCACTGCCAGCGCTATTCGTTCGGATAACCACACACTTCATCTGACTTTACCTACTAAAAAAGCCTCCGTTAATTTATATTTTTAACTAGCAAAATAGTAAATTACGATTATATTTTAACCATATACGAGTATTTTTTTGACTTATCAAAGATACCTAACTATAGAATATAAAGAGACTTTTGCATGAAAGTATGGCGAGAGAAAAAAGATCATCATTTTTCAGATCTTGTCTAAAAAGGAGGGTAATAGCCGAGCTATTGGCTGAATTTTTAGAAAAAATAGGGGAAATTCAAGCCTTTTTTCTCTCGCCATACTTTCGTACAAAGGTTTCATAGAGTACTTTTTAAACTTTAATCCACAGATAATACCAATAATAAGCTGTGTACAAACGGGCATTTCATATGAGAAATACTACAAAGCTAGCAATCTTAAGTGCTAACACGCTATTGTTATTCGCAAATGCTACACTGGCCGATTCAGTTGCAAGCAACTCCGGAAAAGATAATTTTTATCATGATATTAATGGCCGTAAAGCCGTACAAGCAGGCCAAGCTGTAGCTCAAAATCAGCAATATATTACTGGCAAGGACGGTAAAATCACTATTAAACTAAAAGACTGTCCTGATATAAACATGACTCAATATCAAGTTGTTACCATTGTACCTAACTCTAAGGTATGCCCTGCTGCAAAAGACTTGACCCAGAAAGCTGGCACAGGTGGTGGCTCTACAACCTATCACTACCCTGCTTTTCTTCCCTTGGTGGCAGGATTAGCCGCTGGCGCATTGCTTCAAGACAGCCTTAAAGCTAGCCCCTAACAACGTAGCTGTTAGCTTGGCTTCATAGTATTAGAGCTCATTATTACTAGAGCATAGTTTCTATGCGCGCCTTAAAACTAATTTCCCGATAAATCTTCAACTTAGATTTATCAGCGGAGAAAACAGCTTATTATCTGATCTTCAACCCAATTTCACACTTGCTGCTACGCAACTGAAGTCGCATTCCGAATAAACAGGAAGTGCGACTTCAGTCGTTTCAGCACATTTAAGGAATCTCTGATTAAGTCTGGTCGGAATTTCTGAGTGACAGAAGTTGTTAGGTTTTTGATAGAAAAGTTAGCTGTAGCTATTGGTAACTTGTATAGTGAAAATCTGACAGATTCTAGCCTCAGAAAAACAAATTATGACTTGATCAAGCTTTCTTAAGGATATTACTTCTTCAAATGCTCACCCGCCTTTTGTAAAGCCTCTCCAGCTTTCTGGCGTAATTCGTTAGAACCTTCTTTAATCGCAGCAGCACCTTGGCGTAATGCTTGATCTGCCTTCGCAGCACCTTCCTGTATTGCTTGATCAACTTCAGCTGTTTTCTTTTGAAGGTGTTCTTTACTCGCTGTATCTCTAATAGACTGGCCTGTCACCTTCTGAATAGCCGTATATAAATCTTGAATTCGAACAGGCTGACCATTAATCACCATACTATCGGGAACACTCTGATAATCATCAGAAATATTAACATCGTAGTCTTCACCCGCATCATTTTCATCTGACAAGTAAATACAACTAGCTTGCATTGGCAAAGTACCTTTATCATCGGTACTTTCCCAGCGAATGGTAACATTCATACTCTTATCTGCACCTGCAACTTTACTCACCTCACCCCATTGCACATTATCTGCTGTCATTAAATGCGCAGTTAACTTTTGGCACAACGTGGTTTGAGGGTCTCCTTCATTCAAAGTACAGCCACTCATTGCAACCAATAAGGCTAATGTTAGCCATGTCTTTTTACTATTAATCATCCTTTTCATTATCATCATATCCTTTATTTCAATAGTTCTTTTAAATACTGACCTGTAAACGATTTAGCATTTTTTGCAATGCTTTCAGGCGTGCCTTTGGCAACAATATTACCACCACCACTACCGCCTTCTGGCCCTAGATCTACAATCCAGTCGGCCGTCTTAACCACATCAAGGTTATGCTCTATCACTATGACTGTATTGCCGCCATCTCGTAACCGATGTAACACCGTAAGCAATTGATCGACATCGTGAAAGTGTAAACCCGTTGTTGGCTCATCAAGAATGTACAAGGTTTTTCCTGTACTTCGTTTTGATAGCTCTTTTGCTAGCTTTACACGCTGCGCCTCTCCCCCTGATAGTGTAGTCGCATTTTGACCTAATGTTATGTAAGAAAGCCCTACATCCATCAAAGTATCTAATTTGGCAAAGATACTAGGCACGGGCTTGAAGAACTCATGTGCCTCTTCAACCGTCATATTTAGTACCTCATTGATATTCTTGCCTTTATAATGAACATTAAGCGTTTCACGATTGTAGCGTTTGCTATCACACACATCACATGGCACATACACATCGGGTAAAAAATGCATTTCTACTTTTATTAAACCATCACCTCTACAGGCTTCGCAACGTCCGCCTTTTACGTTGAAACTAAAACGTCCTGGCGTATAGCCTCGCGACCTTGCTTCATGTGTGGCCGCAAATAGCTCACGGATAGGCGTAAACACGCCCGTATAAGTAGCGGGATTAGAACGTGGCGTTCTACCAATGGGGCTTTGGTTAATATCTACTATTTTATCAAAGTGTTCTAGACCTTCTATTTTCTTAACGGGAGCTGACTCCAACGAACTGTTATTCAAATAACGGGCTATGCTGGGGTACAAGGTGTTATTAATTAGCGTTGATTTGCCAGAACCCGACACACCCGTAATACAGGTAAACAACCCCACAGGAATTTCAGCATTAATACTATTTAGGTTATTGCCTGTTGCGCCTTTGATCTTCAACATACGTTTCTTATCAACAGGCGTACGCTTTTTAGGTATTTCAATTTTACGCTTACCCGATAAAAAATCTCCTGTACAAGAGCCTTTGGTTTTCTCAACTTGCTTGGGTGTGCCTTGGGCAACAATCTCACCACCATGTGCACCTGCGCCAGGGCCAATATCAACCACATGATCAGCTTGACGAATCGCATCTTCATCATGTTCGACCACTATTACCGTATTTCCCAGGTCTCGTAGATGAACCAATGTTTTTAATAACCGTTCGTTATCGCGCTGGTGTAAACCAATAGAAGGCTCATCCAACACGTACATTACGCCAACAAGACCTGCACCAATTTGTGATGCTAGGCGAATTCGTTGTGCTTCGCCCCCTGATAAGGTCTCCGAGCTTCGGCTTAAGGTTAAGTAATCCAATCCGACATTAACCAGAAACTCCAATCGCAAAGAAATTTCCCTTACAATTTTATCCGCAATCTTTCCCTGCTTACCTGGCAAGTCTAGTTCTTTGAAAAAGTTGAATGATTCGCCAATGGCAAGATCAGTAATCGTCGGCAAGCTGGTATCCGCAATGAATACGTTACGGGCAGGTTCCCCTAATCTTGCACCCCGACAATCTGGGCACACTTCACTCGACATATATTTATTGAGCTCTTCACGCACCGAGCTGGATTCTGTCTCTCGATAACGGCGCTGCATGTTATTAACAATGCCTTCAAAGGGGTGTTTACGTTGATACATCTGACCTTTTTGGCCTACATAGGTAAACTCAATAGCTGTTCTACCACTACCGTACAGTAATATTTTCTGAATCTTTTTGGGGAGTTTTTCATAAGGTGTATCAACATCGAATTCATAGTGATCAGCTAATGATGTAATAAGTTGATGATAGTAATGATTACGTTGATCCCAGCCTCTAATCGCCCCCTTAGCGATGCTTAGTTTCGGCTTTGAGACAACTCTTTCTGTATCGAAATATTGATGTACTCCCAACCCGTCACAGGTATCGCACGCTCCATTCGGGCTGTTAAATGAGAACAAACGAGGCTCTAGTTCTGACAATGAATAGCCACATTCAGAACAAGCGAACTTGGCTGAAAATAACAACTCTTCTTGCCCCGTATCTTCCATCCAAGCAACTTTAGCCAAGCCATCTGATAGGTGTAAAATGGTCTCGAAAGATTCTGCCAAGCGTAGTTGCAAGTCATCCCTTACCTTAATTCGATCAACGACGACTTCAATCGTATGTTTCTTACGTAGTTCTAGTTTAGGTACATCATCAATCTCATAAATAATGCCATCAATCCGTACTCGTAAATAGCCATCACTACGCAACTCTTCAAATAGTTGTACGTGCTCACCTTTACGATTGCGCACTACAGGTGCAAGCAACATAAGCTTGCTACCTTCTGGTAAGGCCATCACCACATCAACCATCTGGCTAACCGTTTGCGCTTCTAATGTTCCACCATGCTCAGGGCATTTAGGCTCCCCCGCACGAGCAAATAACAAGCGTAAGTAATCGTGGATTTCGGTAATCGTACCCACGGTTGAGCGTGGATTATGAGAGGTGGTTTTCTGCTCAATAGAAATAGCTGGTGATAAGCCTTCAATATGGTCAAGATCAGGCTTTTCCATCATTGATAAAAATTGTCTCGCATAGGCTGATAAGGACTCAACGTAACGACGCTGGCCTTCTGCAAAAATCGTATCAAAAGCGAGGGATGATTTTCCCGAGCCCGATAGACCAGTTATAACAATAAGTTTGTCACGAGGTAAATCTATATCTATATTTTTTAAGTTATGCGTGCGCGCACCACGTAGGCTAATTTTATTCACAAGAGGGGTCTGTTAAATAGAATAGTGAGAATATTAGGTCGTTTAGATGAGAATAACAAATTAATTCCATGCCCTGGTCACGATATGACCACCCTGATGAGCTATAATACCTTTATCAAAACTAGAGGCTATCTTTATGGAATCCAACACAATATCTACTTACCAGAATATTCTTGAGCAGTTCAAACACCTTCAGGTAGATATTGACTACTCGCGATATCTCACCAATAAATCTAATTGTGTCATTATCATTGACGGCAAACAGAACTTTACGCATTGGTGTGAGCAACTTAAGAAAAATATCAATGCTATTCACCGAACGTCTTTAGGTTTGGACGACGCCATTAGCCAAGAGAGCAACTATGACGAACCACTTGATCAGCTTGATATCGCAATTGATGAGTTAATACAGCTACATACGGAAATCACCGAAAGCTGCGCACATGACTCGGATTTAATGGAAGGGCGCTATTTAATAGAACATGCCATTGGCAGCTATTTGGATCAAATCAGCCTGCACATTAACGAATTTCGTTATCAGCTTAACCAACTGGTTTTTAACTGTGATGATGATTGCAAATCCCAACAAGGTAAGCTGGCGACTCCCGTTATTCCAATCGCATTAACTGAAGAAATTGAGATGAAAGCATTTATGCGCTGGCTTGCCTAGGAGTCTGTCTGAGAATAGAGAAACTACTGTAAACCCCATGAGCATCATAATCTGAGGTTATTGAAATCGTTAAATAGCTACGGCTATTCGCCTCTTCCAATAACCCCACCTTATGATACTCCTGTGATTTTCACTACGCTTCCTATTCTCGGACAGTCTCCTAGCACCTCAAGGAAGCTCTTGAACAACTGGAGCAAGAACGCTCTCTAATGCCAAGAACCAACCCATTCCCCTTTAACAAAGTCTATATCAAGCTTTTTCGGGAACTTCCCTGCCATTGGGCCTGTTGTGATTTCCACCATTTCTGGGGGATTAGAAGTGTTTTTTTGTTCACTAATATCACAAGCCTGACTAATAACAGGATAATAGAACACCTGTAAATGATCATTAATAGTAATCAGATTGGGGTTATCCGTTTCACTATGAAAATGCACGAGCATACGCACCATACAAGCAAACTTCAGTTCCATTTCTACGATCAAGGGTTGTGTACGTTGTTGCAATTCTCGCTCGGCAGACTTTGACCAATACACTTGAAACGGTTTATCGTTGATTTGCTGGCTAATGCGATGAGGGAATTTTTCAAATTTCATAGTGGTAACCCTATTTTTTACAGCATGTGGGCTGGATAATTAGAAATAACAACCACAACTTAAATTCCAACACTCATATTCCCTCTTATAGCATCGGGTATCCTCTTCGGTCTAAAACGACTAGCATCAATACAAACCAGCCCAACAGTAGCTTCGTTTATAAGCTCTGGATCATCCGCATCACTAACTCTAAAGACTTGTTGCTGACAGACAATATGTGTTTTCCCCAGCTCGGCAATGGAGACTGTTACATTAAGCTGATCATTAAATAACGCGGGTTTAAAATATTCGATATTGACGGAGCGAACCACAAAGATGACACCATGCTCATCACGTAGTTGATCTTGTTCGAAGCCTAACTCACGAAGCCATTCTGTACGCGCACGCTCCATAAATTTTAGGTAATTTGCGTAATAGACAATCCCACCTGCATCGGTATCTTCGTAATAGACACGGATAGGTAATGAGTAGGCTACCTCATTACCTCTCACACTCTCGCGTTGATTACTTTTCGTTTGACCCATCAAACAAATCACCTTCTTTTATGTTGCCTTGAGTATCATGGAATGTCATACCGAAATGCTCCCATGCTCTGCGTGCCGCTATTCTGCCTCGCGTGGTGCGAACCATATAACCTTGTTGAATAAGGAAAGGTTCTAGCACATCTTCTATCGTGCCACGTTCTTCACCTATCGCAGCTGCAAGGCTATCTACACCGACAGGGCCGCCATCAAATTTTTCGATAATGGCTAGCAAAAGCCTTCGATCCATATGATCAAAACCTTGTGCATCAACATTGAGCATATTCAACGCGCTGTCTGCGATATTTCCATTGATATTGCCATCTGCTTTGACTTGCGCGTAATCTCTTACTCGCCTTAGTAGCCTGTTGGCAATTCGTGGTGTACCTCTTGAGCGTTTGGCAATTTCTACAGCACCATTATGATCTATTGGCACATTAAGTATAGTCGCTGAGCGTTTGACGATATGGGTTAAGTCTTCCACATTGTAAAACTCTAGGCGCTGCACAATGCCAAAACGGTCTCTTAATGGTGAGGTCAGCAAACCTGCGCGAGTGGTTGCACCTATCAACGTGAAGGGAGGCAAGTCGAGCTTGATAGAGCGAGCAGCGGGGCCTTCTCCAATCATAATATCTAGCTGAAAATCTTCCATGGCTGGATAAAGGATTTCTTCGACAACAGGGCTGAGACGATGAATCTCATCAACAAACAACACATCATGAGGCTCTAGATTGGTTAGCAGTGCTGCTAAATCACCTGCTTTTTCTAGCACAGGGCCTGAGGTTTGGCGTAAGCTCGCGCCCATTTCAGTAGCTATAATATGCGAGAGGGTTGTTTTCCCTAGCCCTGGAGGGCCAAATATTAATACGTGGTCTAAAGCTTCTAGCCGACCTTTAGCAGCAGCAATGAAAATTTCCATTTGATCGCGTACAGCAGGTTGCCCAATATAGTCTTCCAGTCTCCTCGGACGAATATGCTCATCACTATTGAATAGCTCTTCGGATGAAATATCTGCGCCAATAATTCGATCATCCATTAGCTCAAGCTCGCTTTTAGTGCTTCACGGATGAGTTGTTCTACACTTAAGCTTTCATCAGATACGGTACTAATCATACGGCTCGCTTGTGCAGGCTTATAGCCCAAAGCAATTAAGGCATTAACCGCCTCTTCTTCTTTGCCTCGCAGGGTTTGCTGAACAGGTTGCGCACTTCCAGTAACGCTTGCTTGCTCAGGGACTTCGGCAAGTTTATCCCGCATTTCAATAATAAGTCGTTCGGCTGTTTTTTTACCAACACCGGGTAATTTACAAAGCCCTGTTACATCACCTGCATGAATATATTGTGAGAATTCGATAACTGTCATTCCAGAGACTATCGCCAATGCCATTTTTGGTCCTACTCCATTCACTTTCAATAAGGTACGAAACAGCCTGCGTTCACTAAGCGAGCTAAACGCATAGAGTGTTTGTGCATCTTCCCTGACAATAAAATGGGTAAATAGCGTAGTTTCCTCATCCACATCGGGAAGCTCACCGAAGGTTGTCATCGAAGCTTGTAGCTCATAACCCACGCCAGCTACTTCTAGCATCAACTCAGGGGGCTGTTTGTAAACGATGATTCCGCGTAATCGACCAATCATTTTAAAATCCGTTTCCTGCTTGTTTTATTTTGTTATGAAATGCCGAGGTGTGTGCATGACACAGTGCTATTCCCAAAGCATCCGCCTGATCTTCTTGCAAAGTCGTGTGGATATTTAGCAATATTTTTGTCATATGCTGTACTTGTGTTTTATCCGCGTTACCTTTGCCAACAATGGCTTGCTTCACTTCTCTTGGCGTGTACTCACCGACTGGCAAGCCTTGCACAACACCCGCACAAATTGCAGCACCTCTAGCTTGTCCTAATTTGAGAGCTGACGAAGGATTGTTAGAGACAAAGACATTTTCAATCGCCATTTGAGTGGGTGAATAGTCGCGTATCAGCGCTGCCAACTCGGTATAAATCAGCCCTAATCGCTCAGGAAATGTTTGCTTACCTAGCTTGATACAACCACTATGTACGTGAACACTATGCCGTCCATCACTATCAATTAGCGCAAAGCCCGTAAACCTTGATCCTGGATCAATACCAAGAATACGTTGTTTGCTGTATGGCTTACTGTTTGACGTAGAAATGGTTATACTAATTTCTCCATGACTTCATCAGGAATATCGGCATTGGAATAAACTTCCTGAACATCGTCTAGTTCTTCTAATACATCCACTAAGCGCAATAACTTTTCTGCGGTATCGGCATCTAGTGGGCTAAGCGTATCGGCACGCATAGTCACCTCGCCATCTTCAATATCAAAACCTGCTTCTTTTAATGCCGTGCTTACTGCTACAAAGTCTGAAGGGTCGCAGAGAACTTCCATTGAACCATCATCGTCTGTAACAACATCATCAGCACCAGATTCTAAAGCAGCTTCCATTAACGCATCTTCATCAGTTCCTTCTGGAAACGGCAATACACCTACCGCTTTAAACATATAAGAAACTGAACCATCTGTACCTAAGTTTCCACCTGCTTTGGTGAAAGCATGACGCACTTCCGATACGGTACGGTTTTTGTTATCCGTCATGGTATCAACCATCACAGCTACACCGCCAGGGCCATAACCTTCGTAACGAATTTCATCGTAATTTGCACCCTCTAATTCACCTGCTCCACGCTTGGCGGCACGTTCGATAGTATCTTTAGGCATATTGGAGCCTAGTGCTTTATCAACAGCCAAACGTAATCGAGGGGAAGCATTCGGGTCTGATGTAACACCTTCACGCGCTGCAACGGTTATCTCGCGGATTATTTTCGTCCAAACTTTGGCACGTTTCTTATCATTCGCCGCTTTTTTATGCTTTATATTCGCCCATTTACTATGTCCAGCCATGTCTTTTTTCTCTACTTAGTCAGTTAATTGTCGGTTGAATTACACCCACTATTTATGAAATAAAATGTGTGCAAGGATATTATCACAAAATGATTCAAGGCTCTTTTTAAAAGAAACACTTGCTTGACACTACTGTATAAGAGAGTGCTAGAAGAACTCATCTAGAGCATCTCAGCCTAATGAAATACACCTCCGTTCTAGAAGCTTGATATAGCTTGAACAGAATCTACTGAGATTTAAGTTTTAGGGAGTCGGTTGTATAGACTCTTCTTTTTTCGGAGGTTCCTCTTTTTGAGGCGAATCCTTTGTGCTGCTTTCCTCTGTTGATGTGTCAGGCTCAACCTTACTATCTTCAGTTGACTGGACAACATGCACCATTCCTATCATCTTGGGGTGTGGTCCACAGCGGTAAGGAAAATCCCCAGCAGCATCAAATGTTCGTTCATAGAACTCATCAGGAAAAAAATAGTCAGGCTCTGGCTCACCCGTCTTTTCAAACCAGACGCTATGATATTGGCGCTTTTCTTTGTTTGTCCAGCGGATGCTTTCACCTACGTCTATAGTAATTTCGGCAGGCTCAAACTTAAATTTAATAATGTCTATGTCATGCTGAGGAGTTTCTGTTTCAGCAAGTACAGTCGTTGTAATAATACAAAGGATCAGGGATAGGATAGTTTTCATAATCAGTTACCGTTACCTGAATCCGTGACTTCATAAGCGCAGATTAGACAACAAGCATCTGATATAAAAGATATAATAGCGTTAAATATTACTAACCAAAATCTCACTTGTCAGGTGAAAAAATGAAACGCTTTATTTTAGAACAATCCAAAACTGAATTTT
>JALXAX010000052.1 GCA_026991755.1 Thiotrichaceae bacterium
CTTTGCAAACACCCGTACAAGCAGCCGTAAAGCGTGAAGATGAGCAAGAGTTTGCCCGTCTAAATGCAGCAAATCTCATGTTCTGTGAAGATGCAGCGAGACGTATTCATGCCAGGCTAAATGAAGATGATACTTTGGTAGATTTTTGGGTGCGCATCAATCACATGGAAAGCTTACACCCGCATGATGCAGTAGCTATTGTGACCAAAGGTATTGCTAATGGTTATCGAGATGATACTAGAGAATTTCCCATACACTAAACGTAGGTTGATGAGCGTTAGCGCCATTAGACAGGTCGTAATTAGAAATTCCTTAAGCCACCTTTTTAGCCTATGAAATACAAAGACCTAAGAGACTTCCTAAGCCAGTTAGAAAAACAAGGTGAGCTAAAGCGCATCACCATAGAAGTTGATCCGAACTTGGAAATGACAGAAATCTCAGATCGAGTGCTTCGCCAAGGTGGCCCCGCCTTACTGTTCGAAAATCCTAAAGGTTATTCCACCCCTGTTCTAACCAATCTATTTGGCACGCCAAAGCGTGTAG
Organism: Thiotrichaceae bacterium; assembly: GCA_026991755.1. Taxonomy (GTDB): domain Bacteria; phylum Pseudomonadota; class Gammaproteobacteria; order Thiotrichales; family Thiotrichaceae; genus HyVt-477. The sequence continues at coordinate 544 of JALXAX010000052.1, forward strand.
CCATGGGGATGGGCGAAGACAATGTAGAAGCCCTGCGAGAAGTTGGAAAACTTCTCGCTTTCCTAAAAGAACCCGAACCCCCAAAAGGGTTAAAAGACGCTTGGCAAAGCATCCCAAAATTCAAAAAAGTGCTAGATATGGCACCAAAACAACTAAAGAAAGCACCCTGCCAAGAAATAGTCATAGAAAAAGACGAGGTGGATTTAACCAAAATCCCTATCCAAACCTGCTGGCCAGGTGATGTAGCACCGCTTATTACATGGGGATTAGTGGTGACTAAAGGCCCAGAAAAAGCACGACAAAATTTAGGCATATATCGACAACAACTCATCGGTAAAAATCGCCTAATTATGCGCTGGCTCTCACACAGAGGCGGGGCGCTAGACTTCAGGGAATGGCAGAAAGCCCACCCCGGCGAACCCTTCCCCATAGCCGTAGCATTAGGAGCAGACCCCGCAACCATCTTAGGCGCAGTAACCCCAGTACCCGACACGCTATCGGAATATGCCTTCGCGGGCTTGTTGCGAGGCTCAAAAACAGAAGTCGTTAAGTGTTCTAACTTTGATATACAAGTCCCCGCCTCAGCTGAATACATACTAGAAGGCTACATCTATCCAGACGACACAGCAGAAGAAGGCCCCTACGGAGATCACACGGGCTACTACAACGAAGTAGAAACCTTCCCTGTCTTTACCGTAGAGCGAATCACCCACCGCAAAGACCCCATCTACCACAGCACTTACACTGGCCGCCCACCTGATGAACCTGCAATACTAGGCGTAGCATTAAACGAAGTCTTCGTACCGATTTTACAAAAGCAATTCCCTGAAATTGTGGACTTCTATTTGCCACCAGAAGGTTGCTCTTATCGCGTCGCCATCGTCAGTATGAAAAAGCAATACCCAGGACATGCCAAGCGTGTCATGATGGGAGTTTGGTCATTCCTAAGACAATTCATGTATACCAAATTCGTCATAGTGGTTGACGACGACATCAATACAAGAGACTGGAAAGACGTTATCTGGGCAATGACCACGAGAATGGATCCCGCCAGAGATACCACATTAATAGAAAATACCCCGATAGACTATCTGGACTTCGCCTCACCCGTATCAGGCTTAGGCTCAAAAATGGGCATGGATGCTACTAATAAATGGGAAGGCGAGACTACTAGAGAATGGGGCGAGCCGATAGTGATGGATGAAGCAGTAAAAGAGAAAGTTGATAAAATTTGGAAGGATTTAGGGTTATAAAGCTACTCCGTTGCGGACTCCTTTATCCGTTGTTGGCAAGTTAGAGTTAGAGACTCTACACTTTGACACCGATGCAAGCTGTGCTAAGGCTTTAGCGTTGGTTTTGACGAAAAAAGCTAGCCTCTATCGATGAATGACAGAGACTAGCTTGTGATGAGCATCCTACCAAATTGTTATAGCTTTAAGAAAACGCTTGGAAGTCAATACCAACTGCTCTAACTCACTAATACCCAAGTGACTCCCCTGTAATGTCTCTAATTAAGTTGATGATATACATCTCATTAAAGCCATGCCAATTGCCGTATTGTTTGCGCATGGGATAATAAACTTCATCAAAGTACTTTCCCATTTGGTGCTTACTCAGACCAGGCGTGTTGTACTTTTTAATCGCCTGTCGAGCAAGTGATCGGCCTGTTTCCAGCATATCGCGCCAATTAACTAAGTCTTGTTTAATCCCATAGCCAAAGTGAGAGGCTACAAAAGTATCAAAATCTATTGCAATCACCTTATTCATGGCTCTCAAATAACCCGGTGAATAGCGGTCAGGTACACCAACTGGTTGAACCGCTTTTACAAAACCCAAATCTGGTGCAAAAACAAGTCGTGCTGAAGGGATATGAAACGCATACAACGTGTCGGTGTGTGACAGCCCGAGATAGACAGCGCGTATTTCTACGCCACCTATTTGTAAGACAGTATCACCTGAGATATAGCGTGTTGGTTTAAGTACTTCATGGGTATCGAAATCTTTCCAGTAGTGAGGACTTTTTGAATGTGCAATGACTTCTTTTGGTGAGAACACATCACCCCCTTTGGTGTGGTCGAGGTGATAGTGTGAGTAAATCAGCGTGTTCACTTTTTCATTAGGAAAGCGTTGATCAAGTTCCCGTTTGAGAGCTACTGACATGTCTCGATTCATGGGGTCAATGATAACAAGCCCTTCATCAGTACGAATGATGAGATTTCGATACCAGTTCCATCGAAAGGTATAAATATTCTCGGTTAGTTGTTCAAACTGACTACCGTCAATACCTGGCCCATGAAAGTATGGGTCAACTGTTTTTAATACTGTTTTGCGTATTAAACCAGAACAACTACTTAGTGCTAGGGCAATTGTAGTGATTAATAAAGCGCTGAATACTTTTTTCATGATGTTCTCCTGTTGGAATAGACTCCGATGATAGGTAGTACATAGTTTCTATTTCACAGGAAAGAACATCTATGACTAAAGCCACTTGATGTTTTGCAGAAGCAACTGGGTTCAATTAAAAATTTGTTAAATTGAAGCTAAAAAGTAGTTTGAATCCCTTGGGGATTCCCCCCTGAATTTAATTACAAAAGTATGTTCAGTAAAAATAGTACCCTTCGACTCTGCTTGGCTATTGCAAGTGGAAGGCATCTGCCATGCGATTTTGCTCAGTTCTGCTAATGCCTATACCTTTCGCTACTTTTCCCCACTGGCTTACACTTTGGCATATTTCTGTCTTTATTTTGTTAGCCTGTGCTGGTTTGATGCGAAAATAATTAATAACCTCCATCGCTAATTCAAAATCTAATCGGTTGTCATCTTCGGTGATATTCAAATGCAGTCCGTTGGTGGGAGTAACAGGGTTTATGTCGTAAGCGGGGGAGAGTTGCCAGCCTTTGTTATCGAGTAGAAAGCCATGATTCCTGAGATGGTCGTCTGTGTTAGATACCGCGATGCTGAAGACAATACGTCGCCAGAGTTGTTCTAAGTCAGCCTTGGATTGTGAACCGTGATAGGTGATGAATTCTGCTAGTTCAAGGTAGCTAGCTTCGTAATCACCATCGTAATACCCCAGTTGTGTCATAGCTGAGGTGAAGTGTAAGCGTTGTGAACCAAGGCGGTCAAAGCGCTTGGTCAAGAAAGTATGATGAGGGCTGTTGAAGCGTTGGATACGGCATTCTGCCATGTCGATGCCTGCTTGAAGGGCTAGTTGATAGCACACAAATTCCCATGCTCCGATATCAATATCGTCATAACGACTGGGGAATTTGGCAATCCATAGTGATTGTTGGTCATCAATAACAGTGGCTTTGGGGCGCGCACCACCGAGTGATGAGCCAGGTGAGATAAGCATGTAGAGCCATTTTAAATAGTCGGGATCATCAATGGGTTGGTCGCCCTCGATTTGGCTAGCAGCGTGCTCTAGCTCGCGTAATGAGCCAAGCGGTGGTGCGGCCTGTTTGTTATTGTTGTCGAGAAAATCCCCGTCGGGGTCACGTTTGAAACGTAGCCCTCCCATGCGGTATTGATCATGCACACCGAGTAAATAATCTATTTCGTACAACGGTTTAGCTCGTCGTTTTTCTTGCTGAGCTATAACGGCTTCTCGGCGCTTCATTAATAATCGCCCCCAGCGGTCTGGGCATGAATCTAAGAAGATACGAAAGTTGTTGTCGCTGCTAAATTGTCGTCCACTAAAGAGTTGTAGCTCTGGGTCTATGGGTAGTGCATAGGGCGAGTTTAGCCATGCCGTATCGTAGCTAAAACTATAGAGCTGTTTATTGCGCACGGTGGAGGCTGTCAGCTCGCCGATTAATGTAGGCTCAGGTTTTGGTAGCATCGGCTCGTGCTTGGTGGAGGAGGTTAGGGTGCTGGGGGTAACCCAATCAGCATAAACCCAAACGTGTGTTTCCATGGGGTTATGCCTCTTTATTGGTGCTAGTTGATGACTTTTTACGGGTGAGGAGTTTCGCATCTTGTAGCTTTCGGCCTAGCTCATCCTCTTGTGCAATCGTGGCAAGTTCATCGGCTAAATTTAAGGCGCTTAGTACCATGAGGTAGTGACCAATCGACACGCCTTCATCTCCTTTTTCTATTTTCCGAATAGTCACACGGCTTAATCCTGTACGTTCTGAGATGAGTTGTTGGGTAAAGTCTCTGCGCTTTCGGGCTAGCTTTATGTTTTCTCCCAAAGTTTGCAGAATGATACGTTGTTTGGGGAAAAGAGTAGCTTTGCGCTTTTCTACTGGTGATTTCATTTTAGGATGCTATAGTTTTCTTTATTTGTATAAATGGAAAGTATAGTATTCATTTGTGTGGTTTGCAATATGCGTTGTTATAGCTCCCTAGGTGAGGTTGACTAGGTGAGGTCGAAAGGCAGGCTTATTCAGTGATATTTGAGATAAGACTTTTACAGTCTATTTAACTTCTGGTTTAGGACGTTCTGTGGTGGTGCACTGGCGCGACTAAAGTCGCACGTCCTATAATTTACATGAGCGGAATAGCCTTGATCTATCCCATCAAGTTCCCTAAGCTGATGGCTATAACGTCAACACATCACAGGAATAGTTATTATGGCTGTCAACCTATCTCCCCCCGAACATTTATTACCTATTGCGGGTATCAAACTATCCTCCATTGCAGCGGGCATTTACAAAGACCGCAAAGACATTGTATTGATGGAAATCGCCGAGGGCAGTCAAACAGTCGGTGTGTTTACAAAAAATGCATTTTGTGCAGCTCCGGTTACGTTATGTAAATCTCATTTGATGGAGGCTTCACCTCGTTATTTATTGATTAATGCGGGTAACGCAAATGCGGGTACTGGCTCAAAGGGAATGCAGGCGGCTCAAGAGACTTGTCAGTTTGTGGCAGATGCGATGGGTTGTGATGCTAATCAGGTGTTGCCTTTTTCTACGGGAGTGATTGGTCAGCAGTTGCCTGTTGAGCTTTTTCAACCAGCAATTGCGAAGGTAAAAACAGGCTTGGTAGAAGATAACTGGGTTGATGCGGCTAACAGTATTATGACTACAGATACCGTTGCTAAAGGAGTCAGTAAACAGCTAGAAATTAATGGTGAGAGGGTAACTATCACGGGGATCACCAAAGGCTCAGGCATGATCAAGCCCGATATGGCAACGATGCTAGCCTATGTCGCTACGGATGCGGCTATCAAGAAAAGCCTCTTGCAAAAGATGTTAACAGAGGCCACAGAGACTTCTTTTAATAGCATCACGGTGGATAGTGATACCTCTACTAATGACTCTTTAGTGTTAATCGCTACGGGTCAATCGGCTGTTACGATTGATGAGGCTAATTGTGCTAATTTTCAAAAAGTACTGAATGATGTGTGTCAGTTATTGGCACAAGCGATTATTCGTGACGCTGAGGGTGTTACCAAATTTGTCACCATTGATGTGATTGATGCATTGACAGTTGCCGAAGCAAAAGAAGTGGCTTACACCGTGGCACATTCCCCCTTAGTGAAAACAGCCTTGTTTGCTAGTGACCCTAACTGGGGGCGTATTTTAGCAGCGGTAGGTAGAAGTAATGTAGATGCTTTGGATGTGAGCAAGATTAGCCTTTGGTTGGGCGATACCATGCTACTAGAATCAGGCGAGCCAGCTGCCAGTTATACCGAAGAGCAAGGACAGCAAGAAATGAATAAGGACGAAATTAACATCCGCATTTATCTGGATAGAGGGGAAGCGTTAGCCCGAATTTGGACGAGTGATCTATCATACGATTATGTGAAAATAAATGCTGAATACAGAAGCTAGTAATAGCTCTCATGCAGGCTGTTTGCATGTGGTTGCAGCGGTTATCTACGATGAGAAGCAAGAGCAGGTTTTAATCGCAAAGCGCCCCGATGATAAACACCAAGGCGGGAAGTGGGAATTTCCTGGTGGCAAAGTAGATGAGGGTGAGTCAGCGGGAGAGGCGCTAAAGCGTGAGCTGTTTGAAGAGCTAGATATTCGAATAAGCCACTTCGACAGATTGATCGAAATACACCACGATTATCCTGATAAGTCTGTTTTTCTGGATATCTACGAAGTGCATCAATTTAGTGGTGAGGCGATAGGTAAAGAGGGGCAAGAGGTGCGTTGGGTAAAGCCTAGTAAACTATCAGCATTTACTTTTCCTGATGCTAATGTTGCTATTATTGAGGCAATCAATAACTCTAATTGATAACGCTTACCCTTCCTTTAGACTAAACTCCTGTATATCCAAGTGCTTATTAGCCAACCAGACTAATAGCAACACAGGGATGCCAATGAGTGAGGCAATGATAAAGAAGTTCTCATAACCCACTAAACAACTGCCTTTACCGTCACAAAAGCTTTCGACAATAGAGCCTGAGTAACCACCGATGACTTTGGGTAATAAGGTCATTAGTGAGCTGAAAATAGCGTATTGAACCGCGGTAAATTTGATATTGACCAAGCTAGATAAAAATGCAATAAAGGCAGCACTGGCAAGTCCGCCTGATATGTTATCAGCGGAGATCACCACATACAGCATAATGATATCAGGTTCGCCCAAGCGCGCTAAAACGACAAATAACAAGTTAGTTACAACCACCAGTATTGCGCCTAAGAATAGTATTTTCATCACCCCATAGCGTAGTGACAAAATGCCTCCTAAGAAACCACCTGCTATGGTCATAAATAAACCGAAGGTTTTAACCACCGATGCAATTTGTGTTTTGCTATAGCCTAAATCTTGATAAAAAACATTGGCAATCACGCCTAGTACAATATCTGAAATGCGATACAGCCCTATGAGCGCTAACAATAATAGGGCTAGGTTAAAGCCATAGCGGGAAAAGAAATCTTTGATGGGGGAAAGATAGGTTGAATAGACCATGTCTTTATTGACGAGGTGACTGGCAAGTACCCCTTTTGCGACAATAAATGCAGTGGTTATTGCAAGAAATAACCGAACCATTCCAACCAGAAAGCCAGACAGTGCTTTATTGCCTAATGCCTCAGTCAGGCTATTTTTAATATCGGTTACAGTATCTCCTGATGTTAGTAGAAATGCACCAATGAAGCCCAGTACAGCCAGAACAAATAAGCCTAAAAAACCAAGATAGTCACGGGTTGTATAATTATCTTGTTGCTCGTTAGCTTTAAGCTGATTAACTTCAGGCTCAGCAATAATCAATGTCGTCGCTACTCCAATAAGCATAGCGCAAGCCATTGCTATGTAGGCATAAAACCAAGCTTCATAACGATAAGCATCGCCCATATCTGAACCAAAATAATCAGCTATAAATAAAGCGCCAGCTCCTGCGATCACCATACCAATACGATAGCCTGCAATGTAGGTTGAAGACATCATTGCTTGTAAGTCAGGCTTAGCGGCTTCGATACGATAAGCATCAATAACAATATCTTGAGTAGCTGATGAGAAACCGAGAAGTACAGTTGCCAATGCCATCATAAGCAAAGGGTTATCTCCTGCTACAGGGTTGGTGCTTGCCATCCATACGATCGCAGTAATAATGCTAAGTTGTGAAACTAAGATCCAAGCACGTCTGCGGCCTAGTAGTGAAGTTAAAAAGGGTACGGGTAGGCGATCCACTAAAGGGGCCCATACGAATTTGAATGAATAGCCTAATGCAGCCCAACTAAACATGGTGACGGTGGAGCGATCAACCCCTGCTTCGCGTAACCAGAGTCCAAGGGATGAGAAGATAAGTAGAATAGGAATGCCCGCTGATAAACCGAGGAACAACATAGTGATAACACGTGGGTGCAAAAAACCTTTCAGGGAGTCTCCCCAAGATTGTTTGGTTGTTTCTGACATAGCCTATTGCCTTTGAGATCTGTGGAGCGGGTGAGTATTTAAATAATTAGAGTTTTAATAATCCTAAAATCCTCAGTTAACTGCTTCCAGCACTAAATAAATTACTGATAGTATTAAAGTAAATAGCTTTATCTATCTTCACTTATAGAATGAAGGCGCTACAACCTATAGAGCAACCCTGCTGAAGCTTCTAAGTTTCGCTAAAGCTCAACTAAGTCTTCGACTGACTGGCTATGTAAAAAAACTCATTAAGGATCAACCATTAATTCCTTTTTTTACTACGCCATTCAGCAGATGAGAATCACTCTATAGGCTGACTAACTGAGGATTTTAGGATAATAAGTACGTAGATTTTATTGTATATTAATTGTAGAGACCTTTGCAGAAAGATATGACTGATGAAAGTCTCAATATTCGATAATTCAAAGTAGTAAAACTATGGTAAAACTTTATTCTGTTGTTCAATCACGATTTCATCCCCTATTAACGCCTCTCTATACTGAAAAAGGAATTGAAGAGACGGTTTTTACCTCTACCCGAAAAGTAATGAGCCAGCTAAAAAAGCAAGCACCTGATTATCTAGTGGCAGATTTTATCTATGGTTATAGTAACAATTATGCGGGGGTGAATATCAGCAATCTGGATGTGATGTTAATGGCAATGCAACGTTATGCGCCTGATACTAAAGTGATTGTATTAGCTCAAAAAGATGAAATTCAATACGTGGATAAGCTTAATGATATTATAACGTTGCATGGTGTTTTGCAGATGCCTGTGACACCTGCGGAGATGGGTAAGTTGTTATAAAATGAGTGGCTAAGAGGTGATGCCACTCACTATAATCTGATGACGGTTTAGTTTAAGTCATCAGATCTTTTAATTCCAAATTTCTTTTCGATTTTGGAGACTGTGCCTATTCCATGGATCCCTTTTTGCATATCAATAAGCTCATCAACTTTTCCATCTGCGGCGAACTGAGCTTGGGTAATCCAATCAGGTAAGTCTTCTACACCTTTATACTTGTCACCATATCTATCAAGAACATCTCTGACATCATCGGCTGATTTCAAGCTGAGGTCTCTCCATGTAAAAATACTGTTTTCATGTAATATTTTTTCCATCTTGGGGCCTATCCCTTCGATGACTTGTAGGTTTTTAGAGTCAATACCTGCAATGGGTGATCGGATATCCAAGCCTGAATCTTCATCGGAAGAAGTGGCTGCGGCAGCTGCACCCGCAACGCTAGCGATAGCAGCGGTTGATAATGTACTAAGGTTGATATCAGCAGAGTCATTATCAGTATCAACTGGCTCTTGAAGCTCGTCTATTTCATTGACTTCTTCATCAACTGTATCAATGGTTGATTTGACAATATCATCTTCTATATCACTTGCCGTCGTGTTATTTGTAGCATCTAGGTCAATCGCTTCTTCCGTCCCCTCAGTGTTAATATCCACGCTGTTATCAATGCTTTCGTCATCATTAGAAGTAGTTGCTGCGATAGAGCTAGGGTTGGTATCAGAGTCATCTGTATCGCCTAGTTCTAGAGGCTCGTTTGTATCGGTAATAATGTTTACTTCTTCATTCACATCTACAGTATCAAGGGGTGATTCGATGGTGTCATCTTCGGTATCACTAGCTGTCGTGTTATCTGTAGCGTCTAGGTCAGTCGTGTCTTCCGTCTCTTCAGTATTAATATCTACATTGTTATCAATGCTTTCGTCATCATTAGAAGTAGTTGCTGCAACAGCGGCACCTGCAACGCTAGCAACAGCAGCAGTTGCTATAGAGCTAAGGTTGGTATCAGAGTCATCTGTATCGTCTAGCTCTAGAGGCTTGTTTGTATCGGTGCTTATGGTTGTATCATCAGAAGCAGTTGTTGCTGAATCAAGGTTGATGTCGGAGTCTGATAGCTCTAGAGATTTGTCTGTTTCAGTGGTTGTGGTTACATCTGTATCCACGTCATGCTCTTCTATATCTTTATCAATTGAGTGATCATCGCTAATCGTTTCAACTGATGCATCTGGCATTTCATCATCTAATAGTGAATGACTGACTGCTCCAACTGCACTAGCCACAGCAGTACTGGCAGCAACAGTGGTTGCCGATGATTCTGCTGAGGGTGTGTCATGATGAACGCTATGTTCTACTTTATCTCTAATTGCTAGCTTATCAGCGGTACTACTGTAAGAAGTCTTGTGGGAAGTTTCACTAGGTGCAGTTGATGTGTTGCCGGATAAAAAACTATCTTTATGTGCCGTGGTTTTATTATTACAAAGTAGGCGTTTTATCCATCTACCTAAGACTAATCCAAGGATAAATGCAGCAAGTAACCATAGTAATGTCTGTAAGATAAAGATGGTCATCCTTTTCCCTCTATAAAATGTTGAGATAGTGGAGTTAAGGAACGTGCATGAAATAACTTGAACATTCTGACTTGTACCCAAAGGGCATAGCAATCTTTTTATCCCTGAACCATTGATCTTAATCGTCACGTAGCGCAACTATGCTCCTCGTAAGATCAATGATTCAGGAATAAAAATTCTGCGCCATAATTGTTCAAGTTATTCCATGCACGCTCCTATGCAGGGTTTTATTAATCCCCGCTAAACGTGTATTTAGTGTAGTTCAAAAACAAAAATATACTATAAAATTATCCATATTCTGATGGAAATATAACTAAATTCTAGTGATTTATGCTACATGCTTATCATAAAGTTCTATATTTATTATATGGAATAAACTCTTAAAGGTAGATAAAATCTAATAAACGGTTTTATATCTTTCAATACAGTAGCTTGAGTTCGGGTTATTTTATTAGATGACTTATTAATAATGATATCTTTTTCATAAAATAGCTTCTCGTGTGGCATTGTAAAAGTAGGTGTAAACAAATATATAGCTGGTGCGTTATGGAGTCTTATAGGTTAGGTGAGAGGTGAGACCCGAAGGTTAACGAATAACCAAAGATAAAATACAAGGAAGAGTCAATGATTAAAAAAATAAGTATCGCTCTGGCAAGTTTTGTCTTCTTAAGTGCTTGTAATACGAGCACGATTAAGTCCGACACCGTACAGGTTTATAAATATGACGGATCAGTAAGTTGCAATCAAAGTTCTGGAGTTTCTGTGGACACGATGAAACTTGAATTACAGAAACGGAAAATTCCTATAGTTGCGTTAAGTTGTGGTAATGATGGGTTAGTTAGAGCTGCAGTCTGTGGGATTGATACAGGACAGATCAATATATTTGAAATTAGTGCAGACGCTTATCCAGAAGCAAAGGAGATAGGCTATGAATTAGTCTCTTTACTGGAAGATTATTCTACAAGAGCTTGTAATTAGTTAGATAACAAGTGTATGCCTGATCTCGTTATAAAAGCAACCAACAGCTAGGCGCACTAAACGACACTAGCGCGACTAAAAATCGCACATCCTAGCCCTGATATGGATAGTGACTAACTGAGACCTTCGCACGAAAGATATGATGGATTAAAAAGGCTTAAATTCTCCATATTCTGTCTAAAAACTCAGCCAATAGCTCGGCTATTACCTTCCTTTTTTGACAAAATCTGGAAAATTACGCTCTTTTTTCTCTCACCATACTTTCATGCAAAGGTCTCAACTATTTAAATTGCCAAAATAAGTAAACGGCAATTAAAGCAATGCTAATGCCAATAATAAATTGCAGCATGTTAGATGAAACGGAAGTGGGTCTTTGTGGTGCTGACTGTGATAGCGACTCAGAAGCTAGTACTGTGCTTGGTTCCGTGTTTGATCCTATTTGTGGTTTATCTGTTTCAATAGGTTGTGTGAAAGCGTCATCAGTCATAGTAGCTACTGTAGTTGTATCATCGTTTATGACTTTTCCCGTAATATCAAAATCAAGAAAATCCTTTTCGATTAACGTGGCATTTTGGTATTGCATGAACCCCTTGCCTTTTACCGTACCTGATAAAATCTTTGTTATTTTTCCTTGTTGAATGAGTAATGATACATCGCTTAGTTGCAGTGTTATGCCAATAAAGGTTCTCATGGGGTAGATGGATTCACCGATTGTAATATTTAAGCTGGGTGAATGAGAAGAACGGATTTCATGTTCTTCCAGATTGACAATAGCTCTTACATCATCATCTGACTGTTCTTGTGCGGCTATTTCTCGGCTGACATCTTGGTGGGTTTTCCACGACTCAATAAGAATGGGTTGGAACTTGATATCTAGGAGTTTTTCTAGTTCTATTAATAATTCTAGACGGATAAGCGTCCAGTTGCTTCCAGGAACTTGCTTTTTGATGTCACGTCGTAATTGCTGAATTTCCTCCGTCGCTTCAAGGTCACGAATCACTGTTTCAGATAAGTGTTTAAAGTCCGCTTTGTACAAGGCTTGTAAATTATTAATCATCACTATTTTTACTTATTTCTGTGAGTGTTTGACGTCCATTGTCATTCTTCGAGCGAATAGTAATGGCAGGAGTCTCTTTATCCGAGGTCAAGATAAGTTGATGTTGACCAGAGTCAGCTAGCTGTGTGTACTGGATAGGTTGAGGTTCAACGACAGGCTCTTGATTAGCGCGCCTTCTGAAAAAGGGAATGCCCGCTAATAACAGACCTAGTATGACCATAATGACGGGCAACCATAGTGGCCATACATAAACAGTTACCGTATTACTCTGAGTGTTTGAGTTAGGGGAGCGTGCTGAAATCTTACTAGTGTAAATGCCAAAATGCTCATATCTATGTGCATAACGGAGCTTTTTACCCCAAGGGGTAATGTTACCATCCCCTGAATCGAGCTGTAACTCAGTGTCTGCACCAGGTTGAGCGTTTTGAATCCAGAAGACAATGAGCATATCTTCTAATCGATGTGTATGAGAGCTTCTTAGTTGTAGAGATGCAAGCTCTCCATTTTTACTGTTGAGTTCAAAGCCAGAGTTCGCATTATCTGAAGTATCAAGCGTAAGTGTTTCGACCGCGCTATTGCCGTCAGTATTGTCATCACTGTTTTGATCGCTGACAATCAGGTATGCGTTAGCGATAGATTCTCGATTTCTATCATCTTTAACTAACAGCTCTATAGGGTATTTTCCCGCTTTCAAGTCATCCGTGTTAATAACAAACCGTTCGCTGTTACTTCGACGACCTGAACTAATAGACCAGTAAAGCCATTGTCTGCTTTCAGGGTCTGTCTCACTATTGCTGGTGAAGACAGCATCTTCGCCTACTTTTACATGAAGAACAGCAGGGCTGATAGCGGCTTCAGGCCTTACCCAAGCGTCAATAACATGCAAGATAATGGGAGGAGAGTTGAGCAGGTAGCTACCTCCTAACTTTGCAACGGCTGATATTTTATAAGTACCCGATTCATCAAAGGTATGGACTTTGTGCATCCCTGGTTCTGGAATAGGAGCGCCATTGATGAGAAATTGGTATTTAACATTCTCAGGTTTAGTGGATGGATCAATGATAGCTTTGAGGATAACGGGTTTGCCTACTTCAGGTCTTAGTGAAGAAGCTTCGACTCGAAGTTGATAATTGGCATAAGATTGTGGGTTAGGCAGATTATACTGTTCAACCTTTCGTTTCGCAGAAGCAGAACCTAAAATGAAGAATGAAAGAAATAGAACGATTGCGAATAACAAAGGTGACACACGCGGTAGCCACCTAGTTGGAGAATATAAGCTAGAAAATAAAGGATGTCCATCCATGTCTATGTGTTTTCTGGTGCTAATGGGCTTCATCCCAGTTATCCCCTTGACCAATGTCCACAATAAGGGGGACATCCAGAGTCGCAGCGCTTTCCATGCACTGCTTAATATTAAGGCTGAAATCTTGCAATAATTCTTCTTCTATTTCAAATACTAATTCATCGTGTACTTGCATAATCATGCGTGCATTGACTTGGCTTTCTTGTAAATAAGCATTAACGGACAGCATGGCTTTTTTGATGATATCGGCAGCCGTGCCTTGCATAGGGGCATTAATAGCCGTGCGTTCTGCATATTTTCGACGTTGTGCATTTCTAGCATTGATGTCGGGTAGATAGAGTCTACGACCAAATACGGTCTCAACATAACCTTGCTCTTTAGCGAGTTCACGGGTGCTATTCATATAGTCTTGCACACCAGGGTAGCGCTCAAAATACACATCCACATAATCTTTTGCTTCTGTGCGAGAAATATTAAGCTGCTTAGCTAGACCAAATGCTGACATGCCGTAGATAAGCCCAAAGTTAATGGCTTTTGCATTACGACGTTGATCAATACTGACCTCATCAAAAGGTGTCATGAAGACTTCAGAAGCGGTTGCTGTGTGAATGTCGATATTATTGGCGAAGGCATCTAACAAGCCTTTATCTCCTGATAAATGCGCCATAATGCGCAACTCAATTTGAGAATAATCCGCTGCTAGCATTTTATAACCTGCTTCAGGAATAAAGGCTTGGCGTATACGTCGGCCTTCCTTTTTGCGGATAGGAATATTTTGTAAGTTAGGGTCAGAGGATGAAAGTCGTCCGGTTGCCGTCACTGCTTGGTGGTAAGAGGTGTGAATACGCTTAGTGCTGTCATTAATAAGTTTGGGTAGCTTGTCGGTATAAGTCGATTTTAGTTTACTCATGCCGCGGTAAGCTAGAATCAATTGGGGCAGGGGGTAGTCGTGTGCTAGCTCTACCAATACATCTTCAGCCGTTGAAGGTTGTCCTTTGGGTGTTTTGCGCAGTACGGGGATTTCTAGTTTTTCGAACAGAATCTGTTGTAATTGTTTAGGTGAATTGAGTGTGAACTCTTCACCGGCTAACTGATAACACTCTTCTGTGATGCTTTTCATTTGTTGCTGTAACTCATCAGATTGAATGGCTAATAGCTCAGCATCTACCTTTACACCATTTCTCTCAATGGATGATAAAACACTTAGCAAAGGCAGTTCGATGTCTTTGTAGAGCTTGCATTGATCTTCAAGTTTTTCCAGTTGAGGCCAGAAGTACTGATGCAAACGTAATGTCATGTCTGCATCTTCAGCAGCATACGGTGAGGCTTGCTCTAATTCTATTTGATTGAAAGTGAGTTGTTTTTTACCTTTGCCTGCAATGTCGGTAAAGGCAGTTGGCTTATGGCCGAGATAGCGCTCACACAGGCTATCCATATCATGACGGCTTGCGGTTGAGTTAAGTACATAAGATTCCAGCATGGTATCGTGCTCAATACCTTGTAGCTCAATACCATGATTGAGCAGTACGCTACGGTCGTATTTAAGGTTTTGTCCTACTTTTTTGATGTCAGGATTTTCTAATAATGGCTTGAGTAATTGTAGGGTTTTATCTCTACTCAGCTGCTCAGGTACGCCCACATAATCATGTGCCAAGGGTAGGTAAGCCGCCTTTCCTGCTTCGATACAAAAAGATACGCCTACAATGCGTGCATCAATATAGTTTAAGCTGGTTGTTTCGGTGTCGAAGGCAAATAGCTCAGTGCTTTCTAGTTTACTTATCCAGTTGTCTAAATCTTTCTGCTCGAGAAGGGTTTCATACTCAATGCTGATGTTGTTACTGTTAGCTGGGGTTTCATTATTCGTACTCCCAGTATCGCCTTGTCCGTTATAACCTAACTTGGCGAGTCGGGTTTTGAAGCCATAGCGCTCATAAAGCTCAGCTAAGCGTTTGGTATCCTCTGGGTTAAAGGATAACGTCTCGGGTGAACAGTCAATGTCTAGGTCACATTTGATGGTTACTAGCTCATAAGAAAGCGGTAAAAATTCTAGTGAGTCACGTAGGTATTCGCCTACTTTGCCTTTAAACTCATCAGCGTGTTTCATCACATTTTCTAATGTATCGTATTGGGTAAGCCACTTAACTGCTGTCTTAGGCCCCACCTTAGGTACGCCAGGGATGTTGTCTACCTTGTCGCCCATTAAGGCTAGATAGTCTTTGATGCGGTTGGGGGGTACGCCATACTTTTCTTTTACGCCCTCAATATCATGGAAGGTGTTGGACATGGTATTGATTAAACTAACTTGATCATTAACCAGCTGAGCCATGTCTTTATCGCCTGTAGAGATAATCACATTGCCATCATAACCTTTAGACATCGTACCAATTACATCATCTGCCTCGACGTAAGATTCGATAATAAGTGGGTAACCTTGTGCTTTGATGATATCAAGCAGTGGCTCAATTTGTATGCGCAAATCATCAGGCATAGGAGGACGAGTGGCTTTGTACTCTGGGTAGAGATCATTTCGAAAAGTTTTACCTTTGGCATCGAAAATGACCGCCATATGATCAGGGTCATAGTCTTTGCGAAGCTTATCCAGCATGTTTAATACACCGTGGATGGCGCCTGTTGGCTCACCGTGGGAGTTAATCAGCGGGGGTAGGGCGTGAAATGCTCTAAATAAATAGGAAGAGCCATCGACTAGCACTAATGGTTTTGTGGTGTTTTTATGGGTCATTGTTTTTAGTACCTGTCGGGCTGGTTATAGCAACCATCATTAGGGTGATGGTAAGGTAATGGTTGTTAGCGTAGCTCTACGTATAGACACGCGCTAACGTTTCTATCATAGAATCAACCATAATCTTGTTGTATGCTCTTACACTCTTAATTGCCTTGTAGTATATGCTATGTCGAATCCCGTAACAGCCCCAAAAGTCCCAATTTTTGATACGCCTGTCACTGCCGAAGTGGAGGCGCTCAACCCTCACTATTCGCCAGAGAAAAAAGAACACGTTAAACAGCGCATCAAAGAGCTGTTAGTGGAGCAAGATGCCGTCTTGGTGGCGCATTATTATGTGGATGCTGATTTGCAGGAACTTGCCGAAGAAACGGGCGGTTACATCTCTGACTCATTAGATATGGCAAAGTTTGGGAATGAACATCCTGCGACCACATTGGTGGTAGCAGGGGTGCGCTTCATGGGTGAAACAGCGAAGATTTTGACACCAGAGAAGCGCGTGTTAATGCCTACCTTAGAGGCAGAGTGCTCTCTTGATTTAAGCTGCCCGATTGATGAATTTAATACTTTTTGTGATCAATACCCTGATCATGTGGTGGTGGTCTATTCCAACACTAGTGCAGAAGTAAAAGCGAGAGCTGATTATGTAGTGACATCCAGTATCGCATTGAAGCTAGTGACATGGTTAGGTGAGCAAGGTAAAAAAATACTCTGGGCGCCTGATAAACACTTAGGTCACTATATCCAAAAAATCACAGGCGTTGAGATGGTGATCTGGAAAGGTGCTTGTATCGTGCATGAGGAGTTCAAGACGCGCGCATTAGGCAAATTGATAGAACAATACCCTGATGCTGCGGTACTGGCACACCCAGAATCCCCTGATGAAATCCTTGAGCTGGCTGATGTGGTAGGTTCCACGACTCAAATCATCAATGCAGCTAAAGATCTTCCTAATAAGAAAATCATCGTTGCCACCGATAGCGGTATTTTCTACCGAATGCGTAAAGAAGTGCCCGATAAAGAGATTGTTGAAGCACCTACCGAAGGTGAAGGTGCAACCTGCAAGAGTTGCGCCCATTGCCCCTGGATGGCAATGAACGGATTACATAATTTATTAACCGTGCTAGAAACAGGTAGTAACGAAATTCATGTCGATGAAGAGATACGAGTGAAAGCACTGCGTTCTACTCAACGGATGTTGGACTTCTCTGAGGAGTTCAATGTTTGAGAGGCTGTGAAGGTGAAGGTATTCGCTTTTAGCTTCCCCCTTTTTTGAAGGGATTGAGGGGGATTTAACAAAGTTAGTAATGTACTGATATTTCTGTATTTACTATCAACCTTATTTTAATCTCCCTTAACCCCTCTTTACAAAGAGTGGGACTTTTCTGAGTCCTTAGGATGCTATGATCAAGTCATGCCCCGTTTTTCGCTATAAAAGTGACCAATAGCTACGGCCGCGTTACTGGTGTCATTGTTTTAAGTGTAGTTATAAAAAAACAAATACTGATAAGGAGATTAAAACCAGAACGATTCCGCTGATAATAGTATGGTTGAGTATGCGCTCGGCCTTATCACTGTGTTTAATGGGTATGCATTTTGTACTGTTAATTCTTACGACAGGGTAGTGGGGTATGTCTGAATATAGTTGTGTTGTCATGTTTTTTTCCTGTTGTTACTACTCTTATTTTGAGAATCTTTGTAACAAAAAATAATGAAAGTACTAAGTTATGAACCCAAGCTATTTTCCAGTTTTTGAACAAAATTCTAAGGCATTTCAAGCGTTTTAATGAGTGCTATGAATGCTTGTACAGTCTCTTTAGAGCTATCTCATTGAACTGATGGCTAGAACCTGAATCCGTAACTTCACTACGGCATAGGGGGTAAGATATTGATTCATCACGGGTTTAAAAAATACCCGCTTAACGAAGGGTGAAGCTAAGATTTTTTAAAATCCCCTGCTAAACCAATCTCTTATCCCCTATTATCCGCACTGAAGTCAAGGATTCAGGTAGAAGAAAACTAATTAAGAATTTAGCCCTGAATTAGTTCAAATATGCTATTCCGTCTAATAAATCACTTTATCTCGAGATCTTTTATGCAAAGGTCTCAAAGAAAATTACGCTATATAAACTCTAAGTTGAGTATGAGCCAGCAAGCACATAAATTAGCGTAGGAATGGAATATAGATGGAAGGTGAGTTAGTTATCTAGTTTGTTAGATGTTTGATAGCTACCAAGCGACATTATGTATCCGCCTAATCTGCGTATGGCAACGGCAAAAAGTCCAATACTGGCGATAGTCATTATCAATAATAACATTTGAGCTTCAAACCCATAAAATACAGATTGTAATAGTTGAATAGAGTCGTGAGCGATAAGGCTATTAAACTGTTCGTGTATGAGTGTGGGGGCAGGTATAGACATCAATAAGCTAGCCATACCAAGGGCTAGGTTATATTTTTGCTGTTTCATTTTTCTCTCCAAGCGGGCGGTCTTACAATTTTTTATAATTATTTTAGTTAGCGAGACCTTTGCACGAAAGATATGACGGATATAGCAAGCTTAATAATTGAGTTGGCCGTTTTTATAAAACGGCAAGCTCACTAAAAAATGGCTTGAATTTCCTCTATTTTTGCTAAAAATTCGGCCAATATCTCGGCTATTACCCTCTTTTTTAGCAAAAATAGAGAAAATTACGCTCATTTTTCTCTCGCCATCCTTTCGTGCAAAGATCTCTTAGTAGCTGAGCTGGTTAATTTGCATAAACCGATAGCCTATTGTTAAGCGTTGTTTTATGTGTCCAACGGGTGGACTAAGGCTGGCTTTATGCTGTATTTGTTATCATTATGTTTTTATTCAGCTATGGACACACTATATCGTATAAGCCTTGACCTGATCTGAATATCGGGCGTTAATAGAAACCCATTAACAATAATAACAATAACGCTATGGAATTATTACTACCAATACTCTCGGGTATTATTCTTTTTTTCGTCATCCTTATTACCAGTTATTTAGCTAAGATATTTAAAGCTAAAAGACATAAAATCTATTGGATGGTTCTACCTTGGGTGGCATCAATAGTAGCTATCGTTGCTGCTAATATCTTTCAATTAGATGGTTTATATGCGATTGCAATTGGAATGACTACTTTTATTCTTGTTTTGGAAGTTATTAATGGGATGAAGCTGATGAGCGCTCTGACCATAACAATGGCAAGTATCGCCATGTTAGCTTTGTTTTCAGTGGGAGCGCTATATGGAATCAATCAATCAGGAACAAGTACTCATTCTTTTATGGTTAATGCGATTAGTTTAGTTCCCGAGAGTGAGTTTTATGATGTTTCATTTTTAGAAAAGTTAGATGATAAAAAAGATGACATGTTGCTAATGGATGATTCTGATGCTGAATTAGCGACTATTTTCACTGAGAAAGATCTATTGCCAGAAAAACAAACAACTCAAAAAACGGTAACAAAAAATTATGCTTATAGAGTAGTCAGTCCGCAGAAAGCTGTATCAATGAGAGGGGCTAAGTTCCGTTTGCTAAAGCATGATGGCAAAACGATAAGGGGAAATATTGTCAATGTAGAAGGGAACAAGTTAATAGTAGGGCAATACATCCCCGAAAAAGGCATGATCAAAGCACCTATTCAGATGAACTTGATCAAAAAGCTTGAAGTGTGGCTAGCGCGTTAAATGAGGAAGGGTTGTAGGGAACTTTTGATCCAGGGCTGTTCAATGCTAATAATTCTTAACTTATTAGGGGTAAATATACTTTGGAAGTGGGACTTCAGTCCCGCCAGTACAAAGATACATTGGTGAGACTGAAGTCTCACTTCCAGATAGCATTGAACAGCCCTACTTTGATTAAGTCATGAACAGTTTTCTCGACTTAATCAGCTTCCCTAGAAAGATAAACATGAGTGAAAAGGAATACTAGCGCACAGCTATCGCTAAACACATTTATCCTTGCTAGCTTGCTCTTGAAGGTTTGTGAAAAGTACTTTCGAGGATTGCTAAGGTCTCCAGATAATAGTATCTAGACCCCAATTAGCCAGAATAGCAGTAGGTGGTGTTTCTTTCTTAGGGCCATCCCACTTGCCACTGAAAACATACAAAATGTTTCCTGCTTCAGGCGCCATGCATAACACCTTTTCAGTGAATTCTTCCGTGCCCGCAATACAAGGTTCGGTTTCACCGTAGTTATAAACTTCGCTGTAGAGCGCCCCTATTTGATGACCTAGTGCATTACCAATTTTGTTACTTGTGATGAAGATTGAGAAAATATTCTTTTGTTCTTCATCAGGATTAATCAGCAATAAAGGTTTACCTTCTTCACTGACCCTTATAACAGGAATAGAGGCGCCATCTTGAAATTGCGTATACTCAGTTACACTGTAATCTTGAAAAGCCAGTGTGACTTGATGCATATTGAAAGGGGTTGAGGCATTAATGGGGCCGACCCCATCAGTTGATAACATGATAGTCGGTTCATTAGTACCCGTACCGCCATTCGTGGTAGATCTGTCATCAGAGCTACAGGCTGTCATAAAGGCTACTAAGAAACCAGCTAAAACAATTATTTTAGTATTCATATTTAAACTTCTAACGTATTAGGTCTTGAGAAGAATACAGGATGAGACCTTTGCATGAAAAGATATGACGGATATAGCAAGCTTAATAATTGAGTTGACCGTTTTAATAAAACGGCAAGCTCACTAAAAAATGGCTTGAATTCCCTCTATTTCTGCTAAAAATTCGGCCAATAGCTCGGCTATTACCCTCTTTTTTAGCAAAAATAGAGAAAATTACGCTCATTTTTCTCTCGCCATCCTTTCATGCAAAGGTCTCAGGATATTCGTTAACTTTTCATTGAGTTGAAAAATTCTTCATTGGTCATAGTAGATTGTAGTTTATCAAATAAGAATTCAATAGCATCCAATTCATCCATAGGATGTAAGAATTTACGTAAAATCCAAAGCTGTTGTAGTTCTTCTTCACTTACCAATAAATCTTCACGACGAGTACCAGAGCGATTCACATTAATTGCAGGGAAAACTCGTTTCTCAGAAATACGACGATCCAGATGAACTTCGGAGTTACCTGTACCTTTAAATTCTTCATAGATAACTTCATCCATCTTAGAGCCCGTATCGACCAGTGCAGTAGCGATAATCGTTAAGCTGCCGCCTTCTTCAATATTACGTGCTGCACCAAAGAAGCGCTTAGGACGTTGTAGTGCATTTGCATCAACACCACCTGTTAGTACCTTTCCAGAAGAAGGGACGACGGTATTGTATGCTCTTGCAAGACGAGTAATAGAGTCAAGCAGGATGACGACATCTTGTTTATGTTCAACTAGACGCTTAGCCTTTTCAATAACCATTTCAGCTACTTGTACGTGACGTGTAGCAGGCTCATCGAACGTAGAAGAAACAACCTCACCCATTACCATGCGTGACATTTCGGTTACTTCCTCAGGACGCTCATCAATAAGAAGAACAATTAGATGACTGTCGGGGTAATTGGTCTTGATGCTCTGCGCAATGTTTTGCAGCATCATTGTTTTACCCGCTTTAGGTGGGGCAATGATAAGAGCACGTTGGCCTTTACCAATAGGAGCTACGATGTCAATGACTCTGGCTGTAATATCTTCCGTACTACCGTTACCACGTTCAAGACGGAAACGATCATCAGGGTGTAGTGGTGTTAGGTTTTCAAAAAGAATTTTATTTCTAGCATTTTCTGGTGAGTCAAAGTTGATCTCATCCACTTTTAATAACGCAAAATAACGCTCGTTATCTTTTGGAGGTCTGATCTTGCCTGCAATCGTATCGCCTGTTCGTAAACCAAAACGTCTGATCTGACTGGGTGATACATAAATATCATCAGCCCCAGCAATATAATTACTATCACTAGAACGTAAAAAACCAAAGCCATCTTGGAGAATTTCTAATACACCATCGCCGTATATATCATCGCCTTTTTTAGCGGTAGCTTTTAATATAGAGAAGATAATATCTTGTTTGCGTGAGCGAGAGATGCCTTCAATACCAAGAGATTTAGTAATGTCTAAAATTTCGGGGGCAGTTTTCTTTTTGAGTTCAGTTAAGTTCATAAATACAGAATAGGTTTAGTGGCCACTGAAAAGTAGCAGAATAGAAATTAAAAATTTGAAAAGGGTTTTGTCTTTCTGAGAGTAGTTTGCCAAGAATGGCTAAGTGCTAGTACATCAACCCGTTTAAAGTGTCGCTTATAAATGGAGATTTAAGTAGTTAGCTGCTAGGCATTTTCACGAGTAATAGTAGTTCTATTGCGAGTGGAAATAACAACTCAGATGACTGCTTAAAGATTCATTTATACCGACACTTTGAGCTGGTTGATGTACTAGGCACGTTCGATAGCGTTTGACATCAATAAGGTGAAATTAGCATAGATATTAACTAGCATGCAACTTATTATTTCGAAATTATGGTGTATACAGACTTGTGTGAACAAGCTTGTATACATGGTGAGTGCTGAGCATGGCTGATTAGCATGCTACAGCAGGGCTGTTCAATGCTAGAAATCTGTTCATGGAATAGACAAAGTTCCCTCCACCTAGCAGGGGGAGGGTTAGGGAGGGGGTAGAT
>JALXAX010000053.1 GCA_026991755.1 Thiotrichaceae bacterium
TTTTTATCAGACTATCTACCCCCTCCCTAACCCTCCCCCTGCTAGGTGGAGGGAACTTTGTCTATTCCATGAACAGATTTCTAGCATTGAACAGCCCTGCTCCGAGGGTATTCCAAAGAGCCAGAGTTCCCTACAACATACGACACTAGAGTATAAGATATGAAAAGTACTTCCTGTAATACTGGTGATTGTTTATCTCCTTTAGATGCGTTTTTACAATTGCTTGTCTCGCTAATTAACTGGTTTTCGGAAGATAAAAACCATGTTGCCGCTATCTGGTTGGTTGTTTTGGTTTTGGCCTTCTTTTTTGTTTATAACTTGGGTAAAAGCAAAGGTAGTAAATAGGGGCTCTAATTTAACATGATGTGAATCGGGCTAACAGATAGATAAAGTTGTTATTAAAGAGAAGCAGGTAGGCGAAATATTATCTAGGAGGTTACACTCTGCGGATGCTGAAATACATTATCAGGGTCATACTTCCGTTTAAGCCCTTGCAGTCGCGCATAGTTATCCCCGTAATAAGCTTGTTGCCAGTTCGGTAAATCAATATCGGGGTAATTACGATAGTGCTTGGTAATGCCACTTTTAGTAAACATTGTTTGAATTTCCTGCACGCTTTTAACGGCTTTGGCAATTTGCGATGCTTTATCCCAATACACTTGTAGTTCACCTAAAAACAGTTCTTTACGATGTGGGTAAGCGGCGCTTGCTTCTAACTGAGGGTTATTAATCGCCCCACCAAGTGTATTTATTTGCAATAACATACCACGTTGCTTTCGCATACGTTGATGAACACTAATAAAGACTTTGTCTAAATCTGCAAAGCTACGGTAATAACCTGCGGATACGTTCTTGAAATAAAGTGGTCCTGATCTGCCTTGATAGCGTTGCAAGGCTTCTAGCAAAGGGCGTTTACTGGGCGAATAAGTCCTACTAGCCTTAGCTTTAAACTTATTTAATAGAGCACTCAATACGGGTGTGGGTTGCTCTTCTGTATCGGTGACTAAAATGGTCAACGTCTTATGGCCTAAAATATAAGAGCCGTAACAGGTATTGGGCAATGTCTTCATTTGCTCAAACCAGAAGCGAGCGAGTTCTTTCGCCTTAACCGAATCTAGTTGATAAAACTTGTATAAATACGAGGTGAAATTGCGCGGGGCAGGGTGTGTTTTGAAGACAAATTGCGTCGTCACGCCATAGTTGCCGTTTCCTCCGCCTTTGCTTCCCCACAGTAGTTCGGGGTTGTTGGCTGTTTTATGTAGACTGCCCTTACCATCTACTAGTCGAGTGTGTAATAAGTTGTCACAGGTTAGTCCCATTTTGCGGGAGAAAAATCCATAACCACCGCCTAGCGTTAAGCCTGCTACACCCACACCACCGCATGAACCTGCGGGTAATAGTCGATTAAATTTCGCTAGGTATTCATAGACATCAGCAAGTTTGCAACCTGGTTGAGCGGTTACGGTTTTGCTAGCGGGGTCATAGCTCAGTTTGTTCATGCGAGAAAGCTCTATGACTAAGCCATCATCATTAACAGAATAGCCCTCAAAGCTATGCCCACCGCTTTTTATAGCAATGGGTAATTTATAATAGCGGGCGTATCGAACGGCATGTTGAACGCCTTTTTCATTCAGGCATACTGCGATGACTTTAGGTGATGCTTGAATGCGCTTATTAAAGGGCTGTTTGTATGTGGCATATTCTGCATCGTTGCGAGTGTAGTAAATCACATCGTTGGATGCGCTAGGTGGCTGAGGTTGTTTGGATGGTGGTTGGGGTTTGTTTTTATCGGTGGCTGTTGGTTCTACTGGGTTTTTGGTTACTTGAGGATTAAAGCAACCAGGTATGCCCAAACTTAATGCTATTGAAGTCATTAGAAAGCTTCTTCGGCTGACAGGGTTTGTTGACTCGGATTGATCCTTTGTGGATTTTGAATGGATTGATTTTCTCATTTTCACTCCCTATTAGGGTAGTAAATGCCGTTATGGTTTACTCCAATTTACTACTTATTATGGTTCTTCGTGGTCTACAAGTTTTTTGTTTTTATGATATGTAGGAAATTTACTCGCACATTAAAACTACTCTGAATCAGGGTGAATTACTAGTGGATGGGTGAAGTTTATAGGTACTGTCTATCAATCTGCTTTGTTTATTTTAACTCCACTAGAGTGCAAAGTGACTCACCATCTACTACACTTGCTACACACTTATTTCCCCTTAAATTGCAAGATGATATCCCATGGCTCGTTCTCTCGCTTTTGATTACCAAGGCAACACGTTTCGTTGTCAAATCGACAAAATTGATCGTAGTAAATTATATGGCTCGGTTGATATTGAAACCCGCGATATGGATGGCGCAGTATGTCGTCTAGCCAATATTGCAAATGATGGCAAAACGCTAGTGCCTTATGGTGGCACAGCTTATGGTTACCTCAACCCCGATCAAGAGTGGGTGTGTCGTAAAGATATTACACCTGTTGATTATGAAGGAAATAAGTTGGAAGAAGTGCCTTCCAGCTTTAAGCAAACCCTGCCACTCACAGAAACGGCAACGTTAGAAGAATATCTTGATCATGGTATTCGCCTAAGCTACGCATTAACTGCTATCAAAGAAGATGACGAGGATGAGAGTGAGCCTGCGATAGACGATGCTTTTTTGAAGCAGTTGGCGGATGGCAAGATTTTCCGCACCGACTTTAGCTACCGAGGTGGCGTTGATCCTGATCCTGCTTTTATTTTGCAAGATGACGAAGGGGTTGTCTGGATGATGATTGCTGAAGAAAGTGAGCTGGAGTTTGTTGGCTTGGAGCAAGCAGGTGTTGTTGCAGCAACGCAAGAACAGGATGAAGACGAAGGTGATGATGATTTGGACTTTGGAATGCTGTGATTATATTGTCTATCAGCCTATTAAACAGATTTTTTAATCCCCCTCAATCCCCCTTTGTAAAGGGGGAAGTTTTACTTGTTGAGTTGGAGGATGTTTGTGCGACTTCAGTATTTGTTAGAACCCGGTACGCTCCCCTCTTTTTGAAGAGGGGCTGGGGGAGATTAAAGGTCTGGGGTTGGCGTCGAGTGTGTTAATGGAAGGACATAAATAAATGGCGAATATAAACCTAACCGATAGCCGAAATCGTGATGCCGTCGTCAAAGCCGAGAGTATTCGTGTATACGGTGGCGTACGCTATGTCGGCCCTAAAGGAGGCAATGCTTATATTCGTAAGGTGCTTAAATCCACCATAGATCATGACTACGATACATTATTAGAACAGCATGACGACGACCCCGAAAAGTTAGCCGAAGCAATGGTTAAAGGCGACCCTGAGATAGATTTTGAGCGCTTTGGTTTGTACTTGTGGAATATGTCGCGGGTTTATCTCAACCCCGATGAAGAGATGGTCTACCGCATAGAGCAGTTTGATATTGTGCGTACGCCCGATGGTAAAGTAAAAGAGAAACGACCACGTCAGCGGGCTGAGTCGAACGTGGATGGTGATATTCCATTAACGTGGTCTGGAAAAATGATCAAGAAGTCAGAGGCGATTCGTCGTTTTGTCTTTCGCTCTAAATTACAGATTGTGCATGTGAATGGCCTAACTTATGACTTTCTTTATAACATGGCAAAAGAGCTAGCTGAGACGGATAGCCTAATGTTAGTAGGAGGTGGCAAGAAGGGCAAAGAGCCATTGGTATTTCGTAGAGGAAGCACACCTTACCGTGGCTTTTTGGAAGGACGAATTGAGGGTGATCGTTATATCCTGTTATTGCACTTGTCCAATGCAGAGTTGAAATTGCCCGAAGGCTGGGGAGAGAAGGCTTCACCCGCTAAGAAGCCTTCAGCAAACAAAAAAACAGCAACAAAAAAGACTAAACCCAAAGCCACTAAAAAGACAACAAAGACGAAAGTGAGTAAAACCACTAAGAAAAGCAAAAAGAAAGTATCAAAAAAAGTATCGAAGACATCAAAAGAATCCTCAAAAAAGCCATCAGAAAAAGAATCATCAGGAGATAAAGAATGAACGCATTAGTTGACGTCTCCAAACTTGATGTCAAAGTAGGAAGCTATTTAACAGGTAAATCAGATAGCCTGAAAGACCCCAAATACCTGCGTCTTGTCAGAATGCGAAGGCGACAGCTAGGTCAGATGATGCGCGCTTACGATCACGATTCTGCCAAGCATCGCGTACCAGAAGGCGATTACTTTATCAGCCGAAAAATTGATGGTGAGTTCACCTGCTTAATCTACGAAAAGGGCGATATTATCTCGCTAAACCCGGGGGGCACCGTGCGTATGGGTGCAGCCGTATTCGCCGAAGCGGCAAAGCTATTAAAAAAAGCAGGTGTAAAATCAGCGCTACTGGGCGGCGAATTATATGTTCGCCGAGATGATGGTGAGCGCTCACGGGTACACGATGTAGTTCGCGTAGCTCGTGCGCCAGCGGATGAGGATGATGTAAATCGCCTGTGTATGGGAATCTTCAATATCTATGATTTAGACGGTGAAGATTTATCTATGCGTTATGCAGAGGCCATTAAGCGACTACAACAAATCTTTGCAAAAGGAGATCGTGTAAGGGCGGTTGAAACCGTAGTCGGTGATAAAAAAGCCGTTTTCAAACAGTTTAAAAAATGGGTTATAGGTGAGGGCTCGGAAGGTGTTGTATTGCGTAGTGACAGCGCAGGTATTTATAAAATAAAAACCCGACATACCCTTGATTTAGCGGTGGTCGGTTATGCCGCAGGAATTGATGATCGTGAAGGCTTGTTACACAGTTTATTGCTAGCTATCGTGCGCGAAGACAACAGCTTTCAAGTTATCTCGCGTGTGGGCGGTGGCTTTAGTGATGAGCAACGTAGAGAGTTGCTGAAAATGCTGGAAAAAAAGGACAAAGTAGAAACCGAATACAGCGAAGTCAACTCAGACCGAGTTGCCTACCAGATGATAGCACCAGGTTTGGTGATTGAAATTTCTTGTTTGGATATTGTTTCTAGAACATCACACGGTAGTACAATTGATCGCATGGTGCTTGACTGGAATGATGATAAACAACGCTGGGAAGGGGTAAGACGTCTACCGTTATGCAGTATTTTGTCACCACAGTTTTTGCGTATCCGTGATGATAAAGAAGCCACTCCCGAAGATGTGAAAATCTCTCAATTAACTGATATTGCCGATATTCCAGAGGTGCATCGTGTCGCGGAGGATTTACAACTCCCCGCTAGCAAAGTGTTAAAGCGTGCGGTGGCTACCAAGCAATTAAGGGGTGCGACGATGGTGAGAAAGCTCATTATTTGGCAAACGAATAAAGCCGAAGCTTCAGCTGATTTTCCTGCTTATGTGTTGCATTTGACGAATTACAGCCCGAATCGGAAAAGTCCATTAGATCATGAAATCCGTGTGAGCAGTTCGATTAAACAAATCGAGGCACTTTATGAGGATTGGCAAGAGAAGTATTTTGTGGGTGGCTGGACAAGAGTGGAGTAAGCTTATCCGTTTTATCGAATAAGCCAAAATACATCTAAAAATGAAAATATTAAGCTGGAATATCCTCCACGGTGGCGGTACACGCGCTCACCAAATTATTGATGTGATTAAAAAGCATGATCCTGATGTCGTCACCCTACAAGAGTTTCGTCATGGAAAAAGTAGCCCCATTTTATTAGATGGACTTAAAGCCTTGGGGCTTGATCAAATCTATGCACCTGATAGTGGCAAAGCGCGTGACAATACGATGTTGCTAGCTTCGCGTTATGATTTTCAGGCAGAGATATTTCCAGCCAATGAAACCGCACCTGCTCGCGCTATCAAAGTACAATTTCACTCTCCAGAGTTAAATTTGGTCAGCGTACATTTACCGCATAAGAAGAAACAAATCCCTTTCTTTTTGGCACTGCATGACATTCCCAAAGTCTGGCTAGAAGAAAATAGTTTATTAGTAGGGGATTTTAACTGCGGTATTCCCTTTGAAGATTCAGAAACCAAGTCTTTTGAAAATACTCATCTCTTTCAACAGTTATTAAGACAGGGCTGGGTCGATGCCTGGCGCAGTCGCAATGCTAAAGCCAAGGAATATACGTGGATAAGTACTAAGAATCGTAATGGTTTTCGGTATGATCATGCACTGGTTTCTACTGGCTTAAATCAGGCTATCAAGCATATTTACTATGATCATAGTGTGCGTGAAAGTGGCTTTTCTGATCATTCGTTAATGGTCATTGAAGTGGGTAAGATTGACTGAATTTAAGCAATGTCTAGATTGAAGGGGCAGGTCTACAAGCTATTAATAATTGCAAAAATATGTTGAGTAAAAACTTTCCTGATTACGGATCTGTCTCAGCTATGCTTATAAATATATAATAAAACCTGTAGGTTGGGCTGACGTTAGGAAGCCCAACAAACGTTGTAGTACTCATGTTGGGGTTCGTTTCTCACCCACAACCTACTACTTTATATACATATATATTTCTTATGGTGATGTCTGTAACTATAGGTAGGATCTGCACAAAATCCACAAAACTTCTCTGCAAATAAACCACATCACTTCATTAATTCTACATAAAATTAATTCATACTCAGCTCCATGAGAAATCGGGTTATTACATCTTCACGGGCAAGCTTAGCTGCAAAATCAGCTCAAACAGCGCTTCCTGTTTCATTACTAGCCGTTTTAGGCATAGCTTTGTTAGGTATAGTTTTGTTAGGTGTAGCTTCGTTTATTCTGTACCTCCCCGTATTGCATTGGCTTGTACTAAAAATGTCACTAGCCAATGGTTACCTGCATATGGTCGCTTTATTGGGGCTTTTAGGCTTGGGCGCATATCGGCTCATTCATACTGTACCTAACCCCTTTCACTTCCCCGTACTTTTTCACTCAGGGAGTGTGATCTGGATAGCTGCCACTCTCTTGTATTTATTTAATGAAGCTAATATAGGCTTTCATACCCTGTCGGCAGCACTTTTTGCACTTTATGTTTATGGTTTGGCGGGGCATTTTATATCGACAGCCTTGTGGCGTTCAATGCTGTTACCTGTCTTGCTATTAATACTGGTATTACCTTTCGAGCATTATCTGGATATCTATCTTGGCTTTCCCTTACGTTTATTGAGCGCACAATGGGCTAGCTCATTATTACAGTTTACCCAGCTTCCTCTTATGACGGTCGAGTCTATTCTAATGGTGGATAACAAAGCCGCCATTGTTGATCTGGATTGCAGTGGTATTAATAGTCTATGGGTTGGCTTGATCTTCTATTTATTGCTGACATGGGTGGAACGCTTCGCGATAACGTTACGTTGGGTGATGATTGGGCTCGGTTATATGTTATTGCTAATTTTATCTAATGTGTTTCGTATTGTAATTTTGGTAGTACTCGATCTGGTTTTGGGGCTGCCTGAGCTTGCACAGTTTTTTCATCAATCACTGGGACTATTAGGGTTTGTTATTTCCAGCTTGATTATTTGGTGGGTTTTACATGTACTGGCAGAAAAAAGAACGTTGAATGAGGGTGTTGCTGACCCAAAGCCAGCTGCTAATCTTTCTACTATAAGCATCATGCTTATGCTGGTGCTTATCTTCATTTTCATATATCAGCCATATCAAGCAGTGCCTGTAAATTCTGCAAGAAGTCATTCACACCATACTCTCAATTTACCATCGGAATACGGGGTTAAAACAACCGATCTGTCGGCACAAGAGAAGCAGTTCTTTGTTTCTAATCACGCACAGGCACAAAAATACAGTATTGATGTGTCATTAAATCAGGGGGTGGTAAAAGCATCTATGGTTTTAGTCTGGAGTAGGGTATGGAAAACACACCATGTCCCTGAAAACTGTTATATCAGTCAAGGCTATAGCCTTTTTGATCAGGGCTTATGGCAGATAGATCAACAGCATAGTATGCGCTATTTATCACTGAATAAATCAGTAGATAACGAGATGCTTACCGCTACTACCCCTAGCCAACAAACTCAAACGGGTGTGTATTGGTTTCAATCAGCAACTCGAAGCACACCCGACTATTCATCCCGTGTGATGGACAATTTATTCCACCTTGCTACTGAATGGGTGATGGTTTCTATTCTTTGGGATAGAACCGTGAAGCCAGATGAAATCCGCTCGTTTATAACCACTTTAAAACAATCATTAGAGGGCCAGTTTGATGAATCAGAGTCAGAGTAAAGACATAAAAAAGCCGACAGAAAAAAACATAAAAGGCGCAAGGAGAGAAAAGATAAAAAAAGGCTCAGCGTATTTTATCTTTTGGTCTTGGCATTTGATTTACACCATCCTTGTCGTTGCTCTTGTTTTGCCAGTAATAACATGGCCGTTAATCAAAGATGTGGTGGCTAGTCATGTGCCTTGGCATTACCTGATTTATGCGGTTGTGATGACACTTTTGCCCTTTGTTTCCATGTATCTGGGTGCAACGCGCTTTCGTAGTAACTTTCGTCATTTAATGAAATATTTCTATGGCTTTGAGATGCCTGTTTTGTTTTTTCTGGTTGTTAGGATGGCAACCTTCAGAGATTCTAATTTCAGCATGACATGGTTGCTTATTAATGGGGTAATTGCGCTTATTACCTGGTTTGTATTTCTATGGGTGCAGGCAAAACAAGGAGAAGAAAGCGAGAATAAAACTGAGGGTAAACATAGTGTTTTTAAAAATCACCCTCTCGCTATCGCGGGTTCGACGGTTCTAGCAATGGTTGGATTTTATTTTGGGGTGTTATTTTTGATTATGATGATTCCTCTTGCGGCTAACTTTTTGATAGGTATGGGTACAGCGGTTAGCCATATTGATCTTAGAACCGTGTTAGAGATTTTTATAAACCCGTTAGTTTGGTTATCTATCATCTTTGTTATCTTTACCATGAGCTTGTTTATCGCTTTGCCTGTGGTGATGATTCGACTCTATATTGGTCAGTTTATAGAACGGATTCCTAGCCTGTTAACACCTGCCAGATTAGCAATAGTGGCAGTCGTCATTAGTATTAATGCTGTTGTCTTTGGCTATTTAAATCAACAACCTCAGCAGGCCGTATTTTCCTTGCTGGAGGAGAAAATAGGGCAAACATCGGAGCTAGCCTTATTAGAGCAAGCCGATAGCATCAAAAAAGGTTTACTTAATGCTTATTTGGCACGTTATCGCTATGTTTCGACAGAGGGTTTAAGTCAGCGAATACAAAGCAGCTATCAAACGACCTTTAACATGAGTGAGGATGCCGCTAGTGTTCCGCAAACAATCTTTAATACACTTGCCAAGCCTTTTTTGTATGATGGAAAAGACTGGAGTGACGTTGAAAAGGCACAAAAATATTATGAAGCTTTCTTTGATACACCTATTCAAAAAGCAGAGCGCGAGACGATTCTTGATGCCGTAAAGCATAACTGGGAAGCATCTAGAGATAATGAAGCGGGTTTACTCGATGCGGCGAATCATTATGTTCACGTTAATAAGCAATCCATTCAAGTGGAGGAAAATCAGGGTGTAGCCACTATTGCTATTACACAGGTTTTGGAGAACTTAACCTTTCAGCAAAAAGAAACCGTCATGCATTTTAGTTTACCCGACGATGCGGTCTTAACAGGTTTATGGTTGAGTGATGATGAAGAAAATCCAAAAAAATATCCCTTTGTACTTGTGCCAAAAGGAGCAGCACAGGCGGTATACAAAGCAGAAGTTAATCGTCGGGTAGACCCTGCCTTACTGGAACAAACGGGGCCTTATCAATATCGTTTGCGTGTCTATCCTGTTCCTCGAAAAGAGGAAAGTGATAAACCCGCTAAACCGATGATGATGCAGTTTGAGTATCAAACATTGGTCGATACAACAGGAGGTAAAAAAGCAGAGTGGCCACTACCAAAAATCTTGGAGAAACGTAATATATTTTGGGATAGTGAAACGGTACAGCTTATTAATGGGATAAAAGTAGAAGTCACTCCTTCTACAGAGTTATTTCCTATCCATCAGATGCCCAAGCCTTCTAAAGAAAGCTTACTTTCACCACTTGCCTATAACAATATAGTGGCTTTTCCTCGTCAAAAAGCTAAAGAAGAGTTACCCAGTAAAGGGAAGTTTGCAATATTGATTGATGGATCGTACAGCATGGGTAAATATCGTGATGAGCTATCTAACGAAATTGCTACATTAAATATAAATAATAATTCAAACAAGAATGCCACTTACAGCGTTTATTTCTGCCGTGAAACGTGCAATAAAAATCAGGATGATCAGGTGTTTTTTGGAAGCAGTCAAACCGTTGACCATCTATTGGCTTTTAGTAAAACACACAATGCAAATGACTATGATGCCATTATCGTATTAACCGATGAAGGAAGTTACGAGCTAAAGGCAAAAGCCAAAACAGACCGTATAAATCTTACCCCTAGCGTATGGTTGGTTCATCTAGGAAATAGCCTGCCTTATGCCTATGACGACAAGGTGTTAGACCTTATTTATCAGTCAAAAGGAGGTGTGACAGATTCATTAAAAGAAGCACTGGCACGTTATCAGTCTACAAGAAAGGAAAATACGGCTGTGAGCAGTTCACAGGTATTATCTATCAGTAAAAATAGAATCTGGGTAAAGCAGAATACCGATTATACAGACGGTGATAGTCAAATAACCTCCAACCCAGCCTTGGAAAAAATTCTCACAGCACAACAAATAAAACACCTGATAAAAACCATGGATGTCAAGCAACTGGACAACCTTGATGCCATACATGCTTTAGCTAAAACACAGGGTATTGTAACCCATTACTCGTCCATGCTTGTATTACTTGAAGATCGTCAACGAGAGGCGCTAAAAAAAGCCGAAGAAGATGCTGACCGTTTTGAGCGAGAAATAGAACCAGGCAAACAAAGTACGACTCATCCCGTCGATCCCTTTGCTGTCCCCTCTGTGCCAGAACCTGAGGAATGGGCGCTGATGATTATTGCGGGGATGTTATTGAGCATAGCGATGTGGTGTAGGAAGCGTTTGTTAGAGCCAAACTATTTAACGGCGTTTTTTAAGGAAGCTGATTAAGTCTGATCGTGACTAATAGCTACAGCTATTGCTAACTTTCCATCAAAACCTGACAAACTCTATTACTCAGAAATTCCGATCAGACTTAATCAGCTTCCTTAAATTAGTTGGTAGGGTAGTGGCTATTAAAACTTTAATATTAATAGTTGCAAAAGTATGTTCAGTAAAAACCGCACCCTTCGACTCCGCTCAGGGTGCTACTCTGTAGCCTGAGCGGAGTCGAAGGCGGTGCTTGTATGTAAAAACTTTTGCAACAATTAATAGCGCACAACCCATGCGACTACTTACATTGATAACGATGTGAGTGGCTCTTCTTCCCATTAGGGTGGCTATGCGTTACCGAGTTAGTGCAGCCAGCCTTTCTAGGATGTGTATGGGCATTTGAGTCTACCGCTTTGCGTTGGCAGCTATAACGATGCTGATGTGTGCGTTTGCCATTAGGATGGCTATGAGTGATTGAGCGTGTGCAACGATTAGCAGGGTGCTTGTGCGAATTTGCGGCTCCTGATGTTGCTGATTTTTTGCAACTGTAACGATGTACGTGTGATTTACTTCCATTGGGGTGTGTATGCGTAATACTGTTAGTACATTGGTTTTTGGGGTGCTTATGAGTGTTTGCACTTGCCCCAGAATTGCTGTTGCCTGATCGTTTTAAATAACGGCTATTCACCCAACCAGTCTGAGTCTTCCATTTTACTTGCACCCATGTAGAGCGCCCTTTTTTTACTCGCTTACCTGTTTTACTTATGGCTGATCCATTGGGCGGGATTTGCGCGATAATTTTACTTTTTGTTCCAGGGTACTTTCTCATACTTAATACATCCCAGGCTTTAACTCCTGTAACGGAATAGCCTGTTGCGGCGAATAAGGTTTGAGAAAATAATAAACTAAAACCAATCAATAGAGAGGATAAAATAAAGGTAATGGGACGTTGTAATGTCATGAGTGCGCTCCTTGTGAGTGAATGCCTAGGGGCTGTCCGAGAACTAAGAAGCTACTGCAAATCCCATGAACCTCATAATCTGACCTACTGAAATCGTTAAATAGAACAACTATTCGCCTCATTCAATAACCCCAGCTTATGATATTCCTGTGATTTTCGCTACGCTTCTAGTTCTCGGACAGCCCCTAGTTTTATGAATGAAAGCTGAACAGGCTATGAGCCTAGTCTAATAACTCAATAATTTCAAACTCTTCTATCTATCATTGAGTATTTAGTGCACATTCATCTATTTAAAAGAATGGCTCGTTTTAGATAAATTATGAACCAAAAACGAAGAGTATTTACTAAAGAGCCAAACATCTAACGAAGTAATTAGCCACCATTCTTTCGTGCACAAGTCTCTATATCTGCTATCTTTTAGTCGCTATACTCTCCTTCTTTTGACATACAACATCTAAATCAATCTAGCTTCTGGTCTAATAAAAATTATGAATAAACGCTTATTGTTGATCGCTTTACTAATTACAGCCTTGCTAACAGGTCTTTATTTTGAAACTAAAGATTCGCTTTCACAGCCAGAGGCTGGGGCAACTACAGTTAAAACTGATTCTGCTAATGTAGATACAGCTGAAAAAAACAGCGACGACAACGCTAGTTCCCATACTGAGGCTGAGGGCAAGCTGGATGACAAGCCCGTCGTAAAAGCTCGTCCTTGGGCACAGGATCTCTCTGATATTAAAGCCGATAGCAAAACGGTATATGGCACATTAGATAACGGCTTGCGTTATATCATCCATAAAAATGCCTTACCACCGAAGAGAGCTTCTTTTCGGTTACACGTTAATGCAGGTTCTTTGAGTGAAAAAGATAGCCAGCGCGGCTTAGCGCACTTCTTGGAGCACATGGTATTTAATGGCACTAAAACCTTCCCTGATGCGACTAAACTGATACCGCAAATGCAACGTTTAGGGATTTCGTTTGGTGCTCATGCCAATGCCTATACCAGTTTTGATGAAACCGTTTATATGCTGGATTTACCCAATGTAGACAAATCTACATTAGAGCTTGCTTATAACGTAATGGGTGATTTTGCGGGTGGTGCATTACTAGAAGAAGACGAGATTAAGGAAGAACATGGTGTTATCTCTTCGGAAAAAACATCCAGTGATTCTATCCAACGTCGCATGATGGAGAAGCAGTTTAAACAGCTAATGCCTAAATCACGCTTGGCTGAGAGATTCCCCATTGGTACGGACGAGACCCTAGCTGGTTTGACACGCGAAGATTTCACGGATTTTTACGGGCATTATTATACACCACAAAAGATGACCTTTATTGTAGTGGGCGACATCGATGTCGATGAGGTAAAGAAAAATATAATTGATACTTTTGGAGGGATGAAAAATCCCGAAAAACAAGGTGATCTTGGTGGTGTCGGTGACATATCAGGGGCAAAAGCCTTACAAGCAGCGGTGTTTGCTGATGAAGAACTGAGTTCTACAGACTTGTCGTTAATGACTATTCGTAGCAAACAACGGGAGATTGATACGGTTGCCAATCGTGCCAAGAAAATCCCCTTGAGTATTGCACATTCTATTATTAACCGACGTTTCAGAAAGTTAGCTAAAAAAGAAGACTCGGTGATTACATCGGGGTCTATTAGTGCCTCGGTTTACTTCCGTGATGTTGAGATAGGTAGCGTCGATGTAACGGCAAAAAATGATAATTGGCAGGCGGCTGTCCCAGTGATGGAGCAAGAGTTACGTCAAGCTTTGGAATATGGTTTTACCGAAGCTGAGTTTAAAGAAGTCGTCGCTGATTTAGTCAATAGCTATGAGCAAAGTGTATTGTCGGCAAGTACTCGCAAAAGCCCCTCTCTCGCTTCATCGTTAGCTAGGCATATTCACAAAGACTACGTTTTTTCTACCCCAGAGGATGATTTAGCAATCTTCAAGAAAAACATTGCATCTATCACCCCTGAAACATGCCATAAAGCATTGGTTGATTTCTGGAATACTGAAGACTTCAACTTAATTCTTAGTACCAAGAAAGAGCCAGAAAATGCAAAGAAAACATTGCTTTCACTCTTTAACAAGTCCAAAGAAGTGGCTGTAAAACCCCCTGTACAAAAAGAAGTGGGTGAGTTTGCTTATACATACTTTGGAGAAGTGGGCGAGATAGTATCAAACAAGCACATTGAAGATCTAGACTTTCACCAGATTCAGTTTAGTAATGGCGTTAAGGTCAATTATAAGAAAACAGATTTTGATAAAAACCGTATTATCCTTACGGCACATTTTGGAACAGGTCTCTTGAGACAGCCGAAAGACAAGCCGGGTGTCGAGATGTTAGCCAGCTCGGTTGTTAATGGGGGAGGCTTTGGTAAACATAGCGCCGATGATTTAGTAACAATACTGGCAGGTAAAAATGTAGGCGTGTCATTTGGAATAGGCAATGAAAGCTTTAGTCTGGACGGCTCGACAACTCCTGAAGATTTGGAGTTACAGCTTCAACTAATGGGCGCGATGCTAATGGATGCAGGATATAGGCCAGAGGCGGAGCGTCAGTTTAAGTCGTCATTACCTATGCTTTACTCACAGATCAAGCATTCAGCGCAGGGCGCGCAGATTGAAATGGATGAGTGGATGAATGGTGGTGACCCACGCTTTGTTTTCCCCAGTCAAGCGCAAGCAATGGCGCTAACAACAGATGATGTGAAGCAGTGGATTGACCCTCAGCTTAAACACAGTGCGCTGGAAGTAGGAATTGTGGGTGATTTTGATGAAAAGACATTGATTCCGCTGTTAGCAAAAACCTTAGGTGCTTTACCTAAGCGGGATGAAGCCGTTGTGGTAGGTGATGCTGAGCGTGAAATTACAATCCCGACTACCCCTGTTACCAAAGCTTTTCATTATGAAAGCAAAGTAGAAAAAGCCTTAGCTTATGTACACTGGAAAGCAGAAGACAATAGAGCACATAATCCAAAGCTGCTTAGACGAGCGAGTATCTTGGCCGCTATTTTAAATGATCGTTTGCGTGTCAAATTGCGTGAAGAATTGGGTGAGTCATATTCGCCTGGCGCGGGTTCTGACTTATCGGAAACTTACAACAATGTTGGTTTTATTATTGCTTATAGCTCAGTAAAGCCTAAAGACCTAGATCATGTTAGCAAGGTGGTTGTCGGGATAGGTGAGAACTTGGCTAAAAACGGTATCACGGATGATGAGCTAAATCGTGCGCTAACGCCTCGTTTTGGTACATTAAAACGATCAAAACGTCAAAACTCTTACTGGTTGGATACGGTGATTGGTGAATCACAAACCCAGACATATCGTATTGATTGGGCGAGAGGTCGCGATGCTGATTATAAGTCTATCAATAAAGAAGATATTGATACGCTGGCGAAAAAGTATCTTACTGCTGATCGTAGCCTGAGCGTGAAGATATCACCTAAGGGGTTTGGTGAAGTTAAGGTTACTAAAAGGCAGCTTTATTAAATTATGGTTCGTTTTGCTGATGATTTAGCATGTCTCAATACTAAGTAATGTTTTAACATTTGTCATCTCTGCACAAGCTAGCTTATGTAATATGTGGAGATGGTTTTGATCAAGACTATTCTGCTGTTCTCGCAGAGACTCTTCTATCTGTAAACAATATTCGGCTAATCGTTCCGCTCCAATATTTTTTGCACTGGATTTCATGGTGTGGGTTGCTGTGGAAATTACTCCTACATCCAATGTATTGATCCCTTTTTCAATTTCTTGCAATAGGGTACAGCCATCTTCAAGAAATGCCTCAATCAACAAAGGAAGCATATCTTCCATGTTGTCTTTCAGGGTTGCAAAGGTTTGTCTATTTATCGTGTTGTTTTCATTCATAAGACATGTGGGTAGATGTGGGTAATTCTGATAACTATAATATAGATGGAGCTTAAAAAACACTCAGAAGTGATAGAAGGATAGAGTAGGTTGGTCAGCAATTGATCAGATAAACTTTACACGAAAATTCAACTGTGTAACGATGGCTTGGTTGTTTAATAAGCAATTCTAATGAAAATAATGGTCACAGAATAATAAAAACCTATGAAGATTCTTGTCGTTGATGATGCTCGTGATATGCGAATGGTAACTGAGCATTTATTAAAAAAACTAGGTCATGAAGTCAGTACCGCTGTTGATGGCGAAGATGCGTGGGCTAAATTACAGGAAGCAGAGTATCAAGTAGTTATTAGTGATTGGGTCATGCCTAATCTGGATGGTATTGAGCTTTGTAAGCGTGTGCGTAATGCGCCTTTTGAACGTTATATTTATTTTATTTTACTGACGGGTATGTCGGGTAAGAAAAACTTTATCAATGGTATTGAAGCAGGAGCTGATGAGTTTGCTACAAAACCTGCGGATATTGGAGAGCTTGAAGTGCGCCTGCGGTCTGCACAACGAGTTCTTGAGCTAGAAGATACGTTGGCGCAAAAGAATAAAGCGTTACAAAAAGCACATAACCGAATTCAGCAAGATTTGGTTAATGCAGAAAATACTCAGCTGAGTTTATTGCCTGAGTTTCTGGATACGGAGCATATTCGTAGCTCATGGCTTTATAAGCCCGCTATTTATGTAGGGGGTGATACCTTTAATTATTTTGCACCCTCGGCAGATATCCTGGTGTTTTTTAGTATTGATATTTCAGGGCATGGGATTTCATCGGCTATGTTGTCCATGTCGTTGCAATCGTCTCTTGCTTTTAAGAGAGGGCTTTATGGTAGTCCGATAAGTGCTGAATATATTGCTGATATGCCAAGTATTTTTGCAGGTAATTTGAATAAGATGCTGCTGGGTGGTTCTACTGATCATTACTTAACGATGATTTTTGGGATTATTGATTTTAAAGAAAAAGAACTTCACTACGTGCAGGCAGGACATCCACATCCTATCTGGTTTGATAAAGCTACCAATACGTTGGAATCCATACCAATAAATGGTTTTCCGATTGGTTTATATGAGGGGGCAGTGTATGAAACCCAGCATCGTAGCTTTTCCCACGGAGATAAGTTTATTGTCTACTCTGATGGTATTAGTGAAAATGAATCTGCGTTGGGAGGAGGGTTATTAGATATGGAGAATTTGTATCAGCATTTTGCAGAGATAAAACAAAGTTCTGCAGAGGAAATGATTGGTGAAATTTCGACAAATTGGTTAACCAAAGAACAAATGAAATCATTGCCTGATGATCTCAGCGTGCTGATTTTTGAATTTAAATGAGATCTTTACATAAATGAATGTTGAAAAAAATGAGCGTACTTTTTATTCGTCATTCATTTATGCAAAGGCTACTAAATAGAAGGATACCTTTATTAATTCATGGCTCGTTTTGCTGAGGCTAGAATCTGCTGAAGCTTCTAAGTTCGCTAAAGCTCAGCTAAGTCACAGCAATTCCGACCAGAATTAATAAAATATCAATAAATTATAAAAAATAAGAAGAAAGGAACTTGTATGAAACTAAATATTGTAAAAGACACGACTTTTTCAATGGTGTCGATTAATGAATCTCGTCTAGATGCTTCTGTGGCACCTGAATTTAAGCAACAGATGGAAAAGATTATTGCCGATGGGAATAATCAGGTTATTTTGGATATTAGTGAGCTAACCTTTATGGACAGTAGTAGTTTAGGGGCAACAGTCGCGGTACTAAAAGCCATGGGGCCACAGGGCAAACTGATTGTTAGTGGAGCTTCTGGGGGGGTGTTGGATTTGTTTAAGCTAACTAGGATGGATCAGGTCTTTACACTGGTCAGTGATATTGAAGAAGCGAGGGAGTATTTCGCTGAAACCGTATAATTAAGAAACGAGGTTTCAATAATCTACGAAACTTAACTTGTCTTTTTATCCCAGATTGAGTGCTCAATCGTTGCGTAGGGTGGCTATGTGCCTGCTAAAGCTCAGATAACTCTTGAGGCCATCCAATCTGAAACAAAAATTCTGCGCCAAGTTTCGCATTTTATTGAGGCCTTATTACTAAATAGCTTGTTGGGTTAATGATCAATTAATGATCAATAGAGTATATTATTAATATAAGAATGAATAATAAACAGCTAATGCGTTGTTGTCATGGTTGAAGAAATGATGACACGTTATTCAATCGATAGTGATTTATCACAGGTGAGAGAGCTCGCTGCTGCATTCCAAGCTTTTAGTGAGGAAGAACGGCTGGGTGATGTGCTCACGGGCCAACTAGAGTTAATACTCGTGGAAGCGGTTAATAATGTAATTGAACATGCGTATGAGCTTAAACAAGGTTCTACGGTTGATGCACAATTTGAAGCTTTTCACTCTAAAGTGGTGATAACCATAATGGACCGTGGGCTTCCTGTACCAGAGGCTATACGTGATACAGAAGTAGATATGCCCAAGATTACGGATCTGCCAGAAGGTGGTTGGGGGCTAGGACTTATCAATGCCTTAGCGGATCAGGTAGAACATTATACGGTTGATGGTTTAAATATCATGGTTTTGACAAAAAAGAGAACAGCGACCCAGGCTAGTACATTGTCCAGTCTAAAATGTCGCAATACGCAATAAGTGTACTGGTTAGACGGTTACTAATCATCAACCGCTAGAATAATTAAATAATAATAATAAATAGAAAATACAATTATGAATGCAAGTGAATACAGCGAAAATCTCTCGGCTCCACAGTTCTCAGATAGACAAAAACGCAACCTGATTGTTATTTTGGTATCACTTTTTCCTGTCGTATTTAGTGTATTAATTTTTTCGATAGTAGTGGTTGCTGGCAATATTTCATTTCCTGAAAAAGTAGGCACTAAAAGTGAGTTTGGTGAAATTGTTGTTCCTGAAAATAAATCTACTATTAGCAAGAAATTTACTATTGCAGGGACGATATCGGACCTTCCCAAAGATCAATGGATTTATCTTGTAGAAAACCGAGAAGGTTTGTTCTGGCCTAAATATTCTTTGGGTAATAAAAAAGTCACTTGGACTAAATCGTTATCAGCTCATGGCAAAAAAGGGCATTTCTCGTCCTATCTATTAGTAAAGGTTGATCCTAAGGGGAGGCAAGTCTTTGAAGACTGGTTTAAAACCAGTCGAAAAACAGGTAAATATCCAGGCATGGCAGATATTGAATTTGCACAGGCAGTCGCAAAAATAAGAGTAAAAACAAAATGACTACAGCTACTAAATCTATTCGTATGAACTGGTTGGATGCTGCGCGTTTATCCGCTGCATTCAGTATTATTGGTATCCATTCTACAAGTGACAGGATGGGTAAAGCATTTGCAGATTTTGAGGTTCATGAAAGAATTTTTCCTGTATTGATGCGCACAGTGTCTGAGCTGGCGAGTACGGAGTTCTTTATTTTGGTGTCCTTATTTTTACTGGCTTTCAAGCTGGAAAGAAGGCCGATGCCATACGGTGAGACAATGCTTTTACAAGCTAAACGTTTGTTAATTCCCTTTGCTGTATGGACTGTCTTTTATGCTTTTTTTGTACTGGTTAAAGCGAATGCATTTGGCTATTTAGACCCTATGGTTGATAAACTTAGTATGCCTGAGACTTGGCTAAACTATTTTTTGTTGGGTACATCGCAATATCATATGCATTTTCTGCCCACTATTTTCTTGATCTTTTTATTCCATCCCATCTTCAAACTTGCTTTAAAACAACCTTTGCTGGGTTTGATGATTGTTCCCTTTTTAGCATTTAACCTGTTGATGAGTACATGGATCTGGTCGGCAGTTTCTGATAGAACGACAATTGAATATTTGGCGCGAGTTAGCAAGATACTGGGTTATCTTGGCTATGGTTTTGCTGCTTATAGCATGGTTGGATTGTGGCAAAAGAAGTTTGATGCCGAGGTCTCTAAAAAGATTATGTTGTTTACTTTGTTAGTGGTTGTGATGCTCTTCTTGATCAAACTGACGTACGCAGCTACGAGTATCAATGTGGGTAAATATTTACCACGTATTGGCATGATTTACTATGCACATACCTTATTACCCATTTTCCTAATACTAGTTTTCTTTGGCAGCCAGCACTTTGCATGGCCTGAAAAAATTAGCAATTGGTCCAAATACACTTTTGGCACTTACTTAATGCACCCTGCTGTTATTGATGTGATTGATATCGTGATGAGAGATCATCAAATGGCACCTTACCAATACGTTATTTTCAAATATGCCATCACGCTTTCAGTGGTATTGAGCTTCTCTATGATCATTAGTCGAATCCCTTGGTTAGCTTGGACTATTGGTTTAGGGCCCTTGCCTTTCTCCAAAGCATGGAAAGAGCGTGCTAGAAAAAATAAAGAATCATTAGCCGTACCCGTGACAGGGTAGTAGTGGGAATAGTTGAGGAGGGCAATACATTGCTGGTAAGCGTATTGCTCTTCTGACTTATCGTTATGTTATATCGGACACTAATTTTTTCCATTTTTATCATTGTTGCCTGGTTAAGCTTTGAGTACTCGCAGTTAAGAGTTGCGAATGTAGCAATGAATAAGCAGTTGCTTGTGATGCAGCGGCACATGCAAGATTTACATAAACTGATACTGAAAAACCAGAGTTTATTACAACAGCAAATAGAAAATACTGCGCTTGAAAAAAAGAGGCTTTCTGTAGAAAAGAAAAAATTACTGAAAGCAAAAAAGAAAAATAAGCAGAAAGACAAAAAAGAAGAAAAAAGAAAACCAACTGAGATTCTTGCAGATTTAAATAACCGTTTAAAAATAATCAACGGCTATCAAG
This sequence comes from Thiotrichaceae bacterium, assembly GCA_026991755.1. Classification (GTDB taxonomy): domain Bacteria; phylum Pseudomonadota; class Gammaproteobacteria; order Thiotrichales; family Thiotrichaceae; genus HyVt-477. Next base: position 20,730 of record JALXAX010000053.1, read on the forward strand.
AAAAGAAACAATTAGATAAGGCATCCACATTATTAGGAAGCTTTAAGAAGGAAATTTGGAAAGCGAGAAAGCAGAAAGGTTTTGATAGAAAAAACGTGCTCTCCATTATCTCATCAATAGATATAACGCTAAAAAGGTGGAAGGCAAAGGAGAACACTTACACAACAAATAAAATAAAAAAGAAAATGAAAACGTTAAGTGTAGCAGTGGGGGCTTCTCGTGGATAAAAAAGGAAACAAGAAGCTTAGTAAAGTTAATAAGGCTAGAAAAGTACCCAACGCTTATTGGAAGCTATTTCATTATTGGCTGTTGCCCGCACTAATAGCAAGTTTAATCACGGTACCCATTATCTACTTTGCATTACATGCAACCAAAGACTCCGACGTGTGGGATGTAGTTACCGAAGATGTAGATAGCATCAAGATGAAAAAACTACCTGTTAAGCAAAGTTGTACATTTTCTGCAGGGCTAAAACAGTGTTTTTCACCTAAGCAGGAATTATGTGAAGAGGATATGAAAGTTGCACGGATTGCCTGGAAGTATTTTGAAAATAATTATCAGGAAAAAACGGGTCTATTTAATGCCGCGAACAAGTATCCCTCCACAACGATGTGGGATACGGGATCAGCACTGGCGGCAACGATTGCAGCTCATGATTTTGGTTTAATTTCGACTAAGGAGTTTGATGACAAAATGACAGCCTTGATTAAGACATTAATTTCCATGGGGCTGTTCAATAATGAGGCGCCCAATAAAGTGTATAACACCAAGACCATGAAAATGGTGACTTATGCCAATAAGGTCACCCCTGATGGTATTGGTGTTTCTGTACTGGATATGGCACGGCTGATTTCATGGTTGAATACGCTGGTATGTAAACACCCTAAGTTTCGTCATCAGGTTGATTTGGCGATGAATCGTTGGAATTTTGATCGGCTGATAAAAAATGGTCGCATGATCAGTCTTAAACGTGATCTGGAAACAGGTGAAGTTAAATCGTTTCAGGAAGGGCGGCTAGGTTATGAACAATACGCTGCAAAAATCTTGCAACGTAATGGTTTTGATTTGCCGATTTCAGCGACTTATAACAATAAGAATAGACAGAATATAGAAATTAATGGTTTGAGTATCGCCACCGATAACCGTACACCCAACCAATATCATTCCAATAATTCGGTGGTAACGGAATCGTATGTTATGGATGCGATAGAGAACGGTTATGACGATGAGAATCGAGCTTTAATTGACAATGTGTATCAAGTACAGAAAAGACGTTGGCAAAAGAAAGGCATTGTAACGGCGGTTTCAGAAGACAATATTAATAAGAAACCTTACTTTGTTTATAACACCATCTTTTCAGGTGGTGATACTTGGGTTGCTAAATCATCCAAAGGAGCGATTTTAAAAGCGCATAAAACAGTTTCCACTAAAGCAGCTATTGCGATGGCTGTTTTGTATCCAAATGATGACTACAGTGCGGTTCTGATAGACAAAGTAAGAAGTGCATATGATCCAGAGAAGGGCTGGTATTCAGGTATTTATGAAAACGGGGAGGGCTATAACACCTCAACTACTGCAAATACAAATGGCGTGATTTTAAGCTCACTTTTATATAAAAAATATGGCTCTACTTACGCTATTTGTAAGCGTTGTAAGAGAATACCAATAATAATGGATAGTGCTAGAACAGCGAAAATGTGTGGGGCGGGGCAGTGATTAAAAGAAAAATGCATAGTGGGGTATTGGCCTTATTATTAGTTATTTGCAACTCAAGTTTGCAGGCACAGAATACAGAAGGATTGAATGCAAGATTAGAAAAATCACAGCTCTTGTCAAAAGCAGATACCCAACTATCCCAAAAGCCTACCTTTGTTGAATCTAAAAAGAAGATAAAGACAAAGGATAAGGATAAGGCAAAGCTCAAAATTAAAAAGAAGAAAAAGAACTATGGCTTTTCAGGTAAATTTATAGCAAAAACAGCCTTAGGCTCGGATGAAGAATCACTGGAAGCTAGCGTAACGTGGAAGCCAGACCCTAAAGATTATTACTACATTAAAGTTGCGGGTAAGGAAGGTATGACCGCTGAGAATGATGGCTTTTCATACTCTTGGGGGATAGGTTATGACGACTGGCATGAAGGCACGTGGACTGTGCAAGTTAATCACTGGGGGGGGATCAGACCTGGTGAAGGCTTTGATAGCTACAACTCCATTGCTAGTCTGGGCTATAAATTGGATTCTACTTTTCTTAAAGAGCATAAACTTAAGTCAACACTTACGGTAGCCAAGAAGCTTGGTGGGGATGATGATTTTAAGGTCAGTGGTTCGTTGCAATGGGCACCTAAAAAATATTGGTTTATAAAGGTAATTTTAGTGAAACCAGTTAATGGGGAAGAACCTACTTGGAATTATTTGCTGGGTTACGATGATTGGCACCCAGGTACGTTTGGCATCGAATACAGTAACTATAATGCAAATAGTTTGTATGAAACGAACTTTATGGAAAGTGGCAAGATAGCTATTAATTATAAATGGAAGTTTTAACCTTAAATAGGGGAATGATAAATCAAAATTATTTTTTGACATTCTATTAATCGTTGCATAAGTCTTTACATACAAGCATCGCCTTCGACTCCGCTCAGGCTACAGAGTAGCACCCTGAGCGGAGTCGAAGGGCGCGGTTTTTACTGAATATACTT
>JALXAX010000054.1 GCA_026991755.1 Thiotrichaceae bacterium
GAACAACACCCAGGCTGGGAGTTTAATGTAAAGCTGGATCGATGGATGCGAAAAAGTGATACACCCAAGCGAAAAGAAAGCGAAGAGTCAATTATGTTAAGTCTCTATAAAGATAAAATCCACCTTTCATATAATGCAGACACAAAACTATCAGGTTGCCTTGCTCCTTTAGGTGATTATCGGCACTTATTTGAAAAAGAAAATATTGAGAGAGAACCTGACTTGAATAAACGGGTAGAATCACTAACTGATGATAACACGGATGTAAAGCTTGCCCTTGATGTTGTAGGAAGAGAAGATCCTGTAGCTTTGCCATTGAAAGAATATGTCTCACGGGTCAGTAAATTTATGGAAATAAAATGCCCAGACATACTGGAGCAATATGGTCGATAATCAAACTCTAGTTTGAGGACGCACCCGAAGTATTAGTTTCGAGAAAAGCATGACTTGAAACTGTGCTTGGGATAGGTTGTTGATAACCATGTCGTTCACTATAGGGCGGGATATTGTTATGTTTCAAACGTTTTTTAAGGAACCTCTGATTAACTCTGATCAGAAAAACGAATCGTGAGTTGATCAGAGGTTCCTTAATGATCACCATTCCCCAATAACAATCACATTACCTGCTTCAAAATGATGAGGTGGAACCTGCAAAGCATCACCATTACCATCTAGGCGTTGCCCGGTCATGTCAAACAAATGCCCTGTGCAGGTATCCTTGAGACGATCCCCCTCAGGAAATAAGTACAAAGGGCATTGCGCTCTACCGATAGAATTTAGAAAAACAAAATACTCGGCAGAAACCGAGCGCCACTGGCTGTTAAGTGGCTCCCCTTTGGTAAAATCAGTGGGTGCATCTACTCGCTTTACGATGGCGATAGAACGGCCCGCCCACGATACCAACTTCATCTTCCCTGAAAATAAGGTTTCAATAGGGGCTTTAGTGACACCAGGTGTTTTTTCTTTAGGCATAGAAGCCTTTTGCTCTTCCGTTGGCGGCGGGAATAGGGAGTTGATCATTACAGCCATAACTATCACAACACCGATTAAGGCCAGAAACTTGAGAGAAACGCTATATAATTGTTTTTTGTCCATTCCCTTCAGGTTTTTCATATGTCCTCAAAGTTTTTATTGTTAGCAGGTTGTATCAGCGGATTACTCGCCGTGATATTAGGAGCATTCGGTGCGCATGGTATAGAAAAAATGGTGGATGCTAAAGTCCTAGCGACTTATAAAACAGGTATTCATTATCAGTTTTACCATAGTTTTGCGCTAATAGCGGCGGGTATGTTCGCTCATATGTGGATAGAAATGAAGTTTTTTAGAACGGCTGGAAGCTTATTTTTGGCAGGTATTGTCATTTTTAGTGGTAGCCTCTACCTATACACCCTTACTGGTAACAAGGTTTTTGGGATGATAACGCCGCTGGGTGGTTTAAGTTTTATTGCGGGCTGGATTTTGTTGATAATGGGTTTATGGAAAACGAAGCTGTAATGCCTAAACGTAAGGTCACACCTATGGTTGGTTATTGGTATCAATGACTTTAAGTGCACGTTCGAGTAACAAGAAAAACTCGCGTGAGGTGCTACCTTTTATCTCTTCATCTAAAAAATGTAGCATCTCCTCTTGTTCTCCTCTGCTTCTTACCCATTTTGTAGCGATAATTACAGCATATTCTCGTAAGACACGAAACGTTAAAAAGGCTAGGGTTGCCACTACAACAGAGCTTAGTAGCATATTGTTATATAACAACAGTATCGCTGTAGCAAATAGTAGGATAGATAGGCCAATAGACCCCCATATCACCCACCTTAGATGTTTCAGAAAAAGTTCTAATGGTTCTTTATATTGAATTATTTGGCTTCTTTTCATTGATTTACATTTTAGATGAATGAATTATTAATGTAGAATAAGAGATTATTTATGGTTGGCACGTTAAGAGTGAGGCTGCATTTTCCCCAAACTCCCCTCACACTTAACGCTCAGCATATATCATAAAAAACCAATTAGGCTAGTTAGAAGTATTATAAATATAATGAACCCAGTTCCATTTAAACATCATACGATTAATAAAGTAGGTAGAGACTTCGTTGTCGGTGATTTGCACGGCATGTTTGAAGCTTTGGAAACCTTATTGGATAATATTGGGTTCAACTCTGCTACCGATAGACTATTTTCAGTAGGTGATCTCATTGATAGAGGCCCGCAGTCTGATCGCGTACTTGAGTTTTTAGATAAGCCTTGGTTCTACTCCATTATGGGTAACCATGAAATCATGCTTATCGAGTCTGAACATGATAAGGCTATGTACCGTAGCTGGACGACTAATAACGGTGGGGAATGGTGGTTAACAATTCCTGAAGATGAACAAAAGGTCATGCGTGAGCGGTTGAGACAACTCCCCATTGCAATGGATATTAGAACCAACTCAGGCATGATTGGTTTAGTTCATGCAGATATCCCGACAGGCATGACATGGAAGCAGTTTGTTGCAGGTATTCATGAAGATGAAGAGCTTTGTAACTACGTGCTATGGTCAAGAAACAGGTACCGTCATTATAAAATAACCAACTCAACGGATCGTATTGAAGATATTGATCTTGTCGTTTTGGGTCATACACCCGTAGAACACCCCATCCATATCAGTAACATTTGTTATTTAGATACAGGCGCAGCTTATAAAACCCGAAAAGGTTTAGGTAAGCTTTCTGTATTAGAAATTCAACCTCAGCTTAAACTACATCAAGTAAGTACACGCAAGAAAAGCCGTTCTTGGCTGGGTACTGGCTAATAACTTGACGCTCCTTTAATTCAGGCATATGCTTTTGGCATATGTTAGATGGTTTATGAGGAGATACACTATGCAACCCGTAACCGAAGAACGGCAGGTTAGTTTATTTCGTAATGGACGAAATCAGGCTATTCGTATACCGCGTGAATTTGAACTCAAAGGTAAGCAGGCTACTATCCGTAAACAAGGTAATAGGCTAATTATTGAAGAAGTTAAGCAGCTGAATTTAATTGAATTACTGGATAGTTTGGAGCCACTTGATATTAACTTTCCTGATGTCGATATCGATTTGCCTCCACTAGATGATATTGAGTTATGAAGCAGGTAGGTTATTTGCTGGATACCAATATTCTTTCCGCTCTAATCAAAGACCCTAAAGGTAATGCCGCTCAACAGGTTAGAAAAGTTGGAGCTGATAAAATATTTACGAGTATCATTGTTGCCTCAGAATTACAATTTGGTATCAGAAAAAAAGCTTCCGATCAACTCACCCAGCGAGTTGAAAGCTTATTAGAATCCATTCAAGTGCTTGATTTTAAAACACCTGCCGATATTCATTATGGGGAGATACGTCATTTCTTACAGAAATCAGGCACCATTATAGGCCCCAATGATTTGCTAATCGCTGCCCATGCATTATCAGAAAACCTGATTATGGTAACTGACAATGTGAAGGAGTTTAATCGTGTCCCCGATTTGAAAGTGGAGAATTGGCTGTAAAACGGGGCAAAATGGGGCAAAACGGGTATAGCAGTCAAATATTCTCACATAAAACAACCAAACCTTTTAATCTTCCAGTTTTATAAAAGCAAAGACTTACCATACTCCCGCTCTAAAACATCAACAAATAACTCAGCTCCCTTAGCGACATTATCCACCCAGTCTGTTGAAGCATCGTCATCCGTGCTATCGGTAACGTATTTGTAGCAATCAAAAGGTATTTGGTGATGTTGACAGACTTTGTGTAGAGCGAAGCCTTCCATATCTATTAGATCAACCGCTATCTCAAGCCCTTCAAGATGTAACTCTGAGTCGGTGACAAAGGAGTCTCCAGAAGCTAGCACAATGCCTTCAGGGTGTGGCAGTTGCTCTTCCATAAAAGGGGTAACGCCTCTAGGAACACCTAAACCGCGAACATCCATGTCACGTTGTACAAAGGTATTTACTTTTAGTAGACCTGTTTTGTTGCTAACCGTTCCTGCTGTACCGTAGTTAATAACCAAGCTAGGTTTATGGAAAAGGATGGCTTCATATAAACGAATGGCAGCGTTGAGTTTACCGATTCCTGTATGCACGATTGGCGCAAAGTGCTCCAGATTGGGTGTTTCTATATCCAATGCGGCGACGATGATATATTTATGATTATTTTTCATACTTCATGCACGTTCCTAAATGGGCTATAACGCTCTAATCACCCTCAAACTCACACAGTGAAAAGCAAGGGCAATCCAGTTCATTTTTGATCTTATTACTACCGCCTAAATCGGGCAAATCGACAATAAAACAACTTTCTACGATACTTCCATTCAGTTGACGAATTAGTTTTATCGCTGCGGTAGCCGTGCCGCCAGTGGCGATTAGGTCGTCAATTAGCAGGATTCTGTCACCTTCACGAATACAGTCTTTATGGACTTCTATGCTGTCTTCACCATATTCTAGTTGGTAAGTTTGGCTAATCGTATCACCTGGTAACTTGCCTGCTTTACGAATAGGGATGAATCTCGCACCTAGTTCATAAGCCACAACTGTACCGAAGATAAAGCCTCGTGCTTCGATACCTGCTACGGCAGTAATATTCTGTTTAAGGTAGCGATGCACAATGCTGTCGATGGTCATACGCAGTGCTATGGGATCTTCCAGCAAGGTTGTAATGTCGCGAAACATGATACCAGGCTTAGGGTAGTCTGGAATGGTTCTGATGGAGGCTTTAATAACGTCATGCATAGTAATGTGTCCTAAAGAATGGGAGTAATGGGGTAAGTAGGTAGCGTGCTAAAGCGTACAAACTAAACAAGCCCGTAGTGGAGCAGGGTAGCCTTCGATGGTCAGGCTGGGATCGTCAGGATCAAGAAAATCGCTAAGTGACTCATAATCCATCCATGGGGTCACTCGTTGTTCATCCATGCTGGTAAGATTAACGTCAGCGATTTTAATATCTTTAAAACCTAGTCGTTTTAGCCAGCGTTCTAACATGGCTACTGAAGGTATAAACCAAACATTACGCATTTTGGCATAGCGACCTTCAGGGACTAGCAACGTGTTTTCGTCCCCTTCGATGACTAGCGTTTCTAGCACTAATTCACCGCCTGGCTTTATAAAACTTTTCAGCTCTTGCAGATGATTAAAGGGGGATTTACGATGATACAGAACGCCCATTGAGAACACGGTATCAAAACCTTGCTGATTAAAGTCAGGTAAATCTTCTCCCCGTAAAGGCAAGATATGGATAGGCAATTGTTTACCCATATAGTGTTTAATAGCGGTGAACTGGTTTAGAAACAATCGGCTAGGGTCTGCGCCTATGACTAGCTTTGCGCCTTCTCCTAACATACGCCACATGTGGTAACCGTTGCCACAGCCTATGTCTAATACCAGCCTGTCTTTTAAAGGGGAAAGGTGGTCTTTAATGCGTTGCCACTTCCAGTCGGAGTGCCATTCCGTGTCTATATGAATATCAAATAGCTGATAAGGGCCTTTGCGCCAAGGCTGAAGTTGTTTTAACAAGCCTAGTAATTGCTCTGACTGTTGGGGGGTAATGTCTGTTTTAGTGCCAGCGGTTACGATATCGCTAGCATAATCACAATGTCTCGTGTTTAGCTCTGGCAGTTGTTGTAAGACAGCTCCCCATTCATCATGTTTACCATGGGGAATAGCTTCAAAGATTCCATCTAGTTGTTGTTTTAAAGGTTCGACCCACTTATGTAACCTAGTGTCTTCAAGTTGGGTAAATAACGAGTCAAATTCAATCATGGGTTAGTAGAGTTTAGTTGCAAGTGTAATCAGGCTTTAACAGCGATAAAAGAAGAGAATGAAAAGCATTGAAACCATTGTTCAGCTGTATTAAACCCACTGTTTTGTAGGCGTTGTATATGTGTTTCTGCGGTTTCAGGAATCAGTACGTTTTCAATGGAAGTACGTTTTTGGCTGATTTCCATATCGCTGTAATGATTGGCACGCTTAAAGGCGTGATGCCAGTCCGTTATTGCTGATTGTTTCTGCTCACTATTAAACTGTATTTTCTCTGAAAGAATGACACAACCGCCTGATAATAAGCCGTCATAAATACGTTTTAACAAGCTATTACGTGTTTCAACGGGTAAAAACTGAAGCGTAAAGTTAATGACCACTACCGAGGCATTAGTAATCTCAGTATCTTGAATATCCTGACAGATTACCTGGTGTTGGCTATCAGGCATGTGTTTTTGCAAGTTGGCCTGACATTGCTCAACCATGGCGGGTGCGTTATCAATCCCTACAAACTGGATATTTTCAGCTTTGATTTGTTGGTATAACGAAAGCGTAGATGCACCTAATGAGCAGCCCAAATCATAAACTGTGCTGTTAGCTTGCGCGTATTGGTTTCCTAAAATACCTAATAGCGAGATGATAGTCTCATAGCCTGGTACTGAACGGCGGATCATATCAGGGAAGACATCAACTACCGCATCGTCAAAAACAAAATCAACCACTTGTTTGCGGGGTTGGCTGTATAGGGAATCTCGTGACATGGTGTTTTAGCTGTCAGTGGGTTCTGCACCAGCCCAAGTAGCATCGCCTGCTAAGCGATCAAAACGAATGATTTCACCCGTCTCTTTTGCTGCATCAGCACCCATAAAATATAAGTAGGGACCAACAATAGCGGAAGGGTCAGCTAGTGTTTCGGGGTTTTCGCCAGGGAAATGATAGGTGCGTAAGTAAGTTCTAACAGGGCCTGTATCAATGCCATTGATGCGAATGAAAGGATTATCACTATATTCATCCGCCATGATGCGTAACAGTGCATCCGAACCTGCTTTAGCAACACCATAACCCCCGTTATAGGCAATAGAGGCAGCATGGCTAGAGAAAATAACAGAAGCATCTTCTGCTTTTTCTAATAGCGGTAGGCACGATTTAACGATAAGGAAATTAGCATGTAGATTGGTTGTCATCACTTTTGACCACATCTCTACATCATAGTATTTAAGTGGTGTGTAAGCAGGAAGCCAGCCAGCATTAAGAACGATGCCGTCTAAACGCCCCAGTTTTTCTTCAAGCACTTCAGCCATTTTTTCGTAATCGTTAGCGGTTGCACCTTCTAGATGTAGCGGGTAGATAGCAGGCTCTGGACCACCTAGCTCGATGATTTCATCATAAATGGCTTCTAGTTTTTTAATGGTTTTGCTCAGTAGTACAACGGTTGCACCATGTTGAGCATAGGCTTTCGCCACTGCTTTTCCTATACCATCACTGGCGCCCGTGACTAAAATGACACGGTCTTTTAAAAGTGTTTTGCTGGGGATATAGTCTAATAATTCTTGCTGATTCATGACAGTTTATTGGCTTGTGTAATGGGAATCGCTAATTGTAACCTTATCTTGGAATAAACCAAATGGCTGTTTACTGCATTCATGGTGTTTGAAGGAACAAACTCACTATGGGTTGAGAACTATCAAAAATCTGACAAGCTCGACCTTACAGAAATCCCGATCAAGAAGCCCATTTTAACTCTAGCTCTCTATGTTTGCTTGCACAGTCTCGCAAATATAGATTGATAAGGCTTTGATAAGGGATTCCTTTTTCATTAGCCATCGTTTTAAAGTAAGAAATAGTTTCTTCATCAATACGAATCGTTATTTGCTTCTTTAGACGCTTGGCATAAGGGTTTTGAACTGATTTTGAAAAGTCATATGATTTACGCATAACAGAAATCCTCATATTGTTTTCTTTCTGATCTGTCGGCTTTCTGTGCTGAAATGATACGGATAATATTTCCATTATCTCTTTCGCAATGACAAACAAGAAGGATTCTAAATTTAGAACTCATACCCATTAGGATAAACCGTTCCTCGCCTTCTGAATGTTCTGGGTCTAATATGAGACGGGCATGAATATCAGTAAATACAGTCTCAGCTTCTTCAAAAGTAACACCTTCGTGCTTCTTCTGATTAATGATATTTTTGTTTTCGTCCCACTCAAATCTTAGTTCATTCATTAGATTAGTATATTTACAATGTAATTATACCACAAGCATTACTCGGTTCTGAGTATCTATTTGAGTCAATGGTATTGCACTAACGCACTATCTTCTGAGGGTAGGTGCGTTAGCACTTTCTGAAGTGAGGAACTCTTGAGAATCAGTGGTTATTTATTATCCGCTCGCACATTCAAATAAGCGCGTTCAGAATACTCTGACCAGCTAAGTACCTTCTCACGATAGCTACTGTAGGAATCAAATACCTTTTGAGAAAAAGCATCTTTACCTGCTAGCTCTTTGACGACCTCATCTGAAATACTTCTAAGCTTGCTAAGCACATCATCAGGGAAGCGACGAATTTGTACTTTATGTTTAGTAATTAATGTCTGCAAAGCATCATTATTACGTGCCGTGTACTCAGCAAGCATCTCATGGTTAGCTAGTTTACAGGCTTCTAAAACAATAGCCTGTAGGTCTTTAGGCAATGCTTCTAACGCTTCTTTATTGATAATAGCTTCTAATGCAGTCCCAGGCTCATGCCAACCAGGGTAATAATAATACTTAGCCACTTTGTGGAAACCGAAAGCCAAATCATTATAAGGGCCAACCCACTCGGTAGCATCAATCGTACCCGATTGCATCGCAGTAAACAGTTCCCCTCCTGGTAAATTAACAGGCGTGCCCCCCGCACGGTTAAGCACTTCTCCACCCAAGCCTGGGATACGCATTTTCAAGCCTTTAAGGTCATCAATACCTTTGATTTCTTTATTAAACCAACCACCCATTTGTACCCCCATATTACCCGCAGGCATGGGTATAAGATTGTGCTTGCTATAAGCTTCTTGCCACAGTTCTAAACCACCACCGTTATACAACCAGCCATTCATTTCCTGAGCGGTTAAACCAAAAGGGACGGTAGAGAAAAACTGAAAAGTTGGGTTTTTACCTTTCCAATAATAAGCAGCACCATGCCCCATTTGTGCTGTACCGCGAGACACTGCATCAAATATTTCTAAAGCAGGCACTAGTTCGCCTGCGCCATACACTTTCACATGTAAACGATTATTAGAAAGGGTGTTGATCTTATTAGCCAGGTTCTCTGCACCTGTGCCTAAACCTGGGAAGTTCTTAGGCCATGTAGTCACCATTTTCCACTTAATCGTTTTAGCGGGCTTAGATGATGATTGATTTCCCTCAGCAGAGGGTGCTGCGGTAGTCTCTCCACAGCCTGTTAGCAGTCCTGCTAGCAGCAATGTGCTAACAAGAAGAGTGATTAATCGTTTCATTGAGTATATGCTCCAAGTTCTTAATGCCCCGCATTGTATGCTGAACAAGCCATAATTTCATGTCTGACATTATTCTTTCTACCTTAAATGCAAAATATATCCACACAGCTTTTGGATTACGCTACCTCTATGCCAATCTTGGTGAGTTAAAAGCGCGTGCCTGTATTGAGGAATTTACAATCTCTAGTCGTCCGATTGATATTGCAGAAAAACTACTGGCGCATGATCCTGTCATCATTGGTTTTAGTGTGTATATTTGGAATATCACCGAAACCACAGAGCTAGTAGCGTTACTAAAGCAGGTTGCTCCTCACGTAAAAATCGTCTTGGGTGGGCCAGAAGTTAGCCATGAAACACAACAACAAGACATCGTTAAGCTATCAGACTATGTGATAACAGGCGCTGGCGAACTAAGTTTTAGGCAGCTATGCGAGCAAATTCTGGCAGGACAAGCCCCACTTAATAAAGTCCTAACAGGGATTGCCGTTACATTGGATGAGCTAGCATTACCCTATGATGATTATAGTGATGAGGATATAGCGACTCGTATTGTCTATGTTGAAGCATCCAGAGGTTGTCCCTTCAAGTGTGCTTTTTGCTTATCAGCGTTAGACAAGACGGCTAAACCTTTTGAACTAGGTTTGTTTTTAGAGGAAATGGAGCGACTGTATCGACGTGGTTTACGCCATTTTAAGTTTATAGATCGTACCTTTAACCTTAAAGTAAAGACCACTGTTGCCATTCTGGAATTCTTTCTTGATGAACTATATCAAAAAGAAGACGAAATATTCTTACATTTCGAACTCATCCCTGACCACTTACCTGATGCATTAAAAGACATTATTCAACGTTTTCCCGTGGGGACGATACAATTTGAAGTGGGTATACAAACCTTTGACCCTGCCGTTCAACAACTGATTAGCCGAAGACAAAACAATGAAAAGTCGAAAGCTAACCTAAAATGGTTACGTGAAGAGAGTAATGCGCACCTACATACGGATTTAATTTTTGGACTGCCTGGTGAAGACTTGGAAAGTTTTGCCGATAGCTTTAGGCAACTGGTTGCGCTCAATCCGCATGAAATCCAGCTGGGAATTCTTAAACGTCTACGTGGATCACCCATCATAAAATTAACTGAGGCCTATCAATTGGTGTTTAACCCATTGCCTCCTTACAATATTTTGACTACCGACAGGGTTGATTTTAAAACCATGCAAAAGGTCAACCGTTTTGCACGCTATTGGGATATGATCGGTAATTCGGGCAAGTTTACAACAATGTTACCTTTGTTATTAGGGGATGATGCGTTTTCCAATTTCTGGATAGTGAGCGAAAGCCTGTATGCACGAAGCCAGCAGACCCATAAAATTTCACTAAAACGCTTGTTTGATTTTGTCTATGAAATTGCAACAAGTGATTTGAGAGTACCGATAGCGGATGTAAAAGTAGCGTTAAAAAAGGACTTTGATGCAACACTCATGAAAGGTATTCCTGAATATCTACGTGATAAAATTGCCAATGCCCAATCGCGCCCCTCAAAAATGAAATATATGGCAAGAAATAAGCGCCAAGTAAATCACTTGCGTTAAATGCAGCTACTCTAGCTTGTATCAGTAATGACTAAATATCATACGGTAGTGGTCATAAACCGCACTAATTATTGAAGTGACTACTATTCAGGCGAAAGTTATTATTATGATAACTATACCTAATAAAAATAGGACTATATTCATTATTTCTTATAATTAACAGGAAGATTATGGTGTAAACAATTGATGTTATTTATGAGTGTATTAGGTCAAATTGTAATTCCATAAGATATTGAATATAATCAGTATTATAGATAACTATTTTGTGATTAAAATACCAAATAAGTATAGATTTTTCTTATTAATTCATTTATCAAGTTTTAACTACCGATTATTATTATTTATCAATTAATTTAATTGATCCGTTGCTAGGCTATTGATTCTTTTAATTGTATGGCGTAGCTAGGGAGCTGAAAAATGGATCGTAGGAATTTTCTCAAATATAGTATATCGGCAGGTATTGCTGGAGCTTCAACAGGATTGTTAAATGGATATGGAATATCAAGTGCATCGGCAGCACCACTTGGCGTAGGCCTTGCAGATCCTGCCATACAACCCTTATTTACGGAACTTGCTCCGAATGCTTTAGACCCCTCTTTTATTTTTGGCAAAGAGAAAAGAGTAAAGGTAAAAAAGAATAAGCTTAAACTAAGGAAAAAGTCTAAGCATAAGATAAACATTCAACAGATAGTTCAGCAAACGGGCTTAGTTAATGCTCAAGGTCAGCGTCTATCGACTACTGTTTGGGGATATGGCAGCAAGAAAGCTCCAGCAACATGGCCTGGACGTACTTTCGAAGTTAATACCAATGAGAAGGTAAAAATTCAATGGAAAAATATGCTAAAGAATGGCACAACACCATTACCACACTTACTTCCTGTGGATGAAACCTTGCATTGGTGCTACAGCTTAGCTGCTTATAAAGCTGCTGGAATAACCATTGCTACAGATGGTGTGCCTATCGTAACGCATGTCCATGGTTCTCATGTAGACAGCCCATCTGATGGTAATCCAGAGTATTTCTTTGGTGTCACCAAAAGAAGCCGTGGACCTCGTTGGGTATCAAAAAAGAACAGATATGATAACTCTCAGAAAGCAGGAACACTTTGGTATCACGATCATGGTTTAGGTATAACCCGCCTTAACGTTTATGCGGGTCTGGCAGGTTTCTACATCATACGTGATGCGGAAGATACTGGTTTACAGAATAATCCTTTAGGGTTACCAGCGGGTCCTTATGAGCATGCTTATGCCATACAAGACCGTATGTTCAAACAAAATGGCGACTTGTTCTTCCCTGCATTCCCTGGTGACCCAGGTTATGCTGACTTTATTACAGGCGAAGGTGCAACCCCACCCGTTGGAAAACCTACAGCACTCGCAGAGTTTTTTGGTGATCATATGCTTGTAAATGGCAAGATCTGGCCTAAAGCAGATGTTGAACCACGTAATTACCGTTTCCGTTTATTAAATGGCTGTGATAGCCGATTCATGCGCTTACGTTTTCGTGCAGTACCTATGGGCGCTACTGACTTTACTAATGCTTCTGCTCCATTACCCTTTAGTGTAGTGGGTACAGATCAGGGGCTTCTAGCAACTCCTGCGTCAGTAACAGAAGTAGATTTTCTACCTGGTGAACGTTTAGATGTTGTGTTTGACTTCTCTAGCGTTGCAGCAGGATCACGAGTAATTGTAGAAAACATACTAGGAGATTCTCCATTCGGAGGAGATTTACCTAACCTAGATCCAGCTGCTGGTGAAGTGTTTGCGAACCGTAAAACAGACCGCGTAATGGCTTTTGATATTGTTCAACCGTTATCAACGGTACCAGACAACTTTAATCCTGCCACGGTACAAACCAGTTACCTTGCAAATACACGTCCTGTGAATAAAGTTCGTAAGTTAGGTCTCTTTGAGGGTAAGGATGAGTTTGGAAGACTTCAACCTATGTTAGGTACTGCTGAGCCTGTCGTTGATGTAACCGGTGCAACTGTATCAGGTACATTGCCATGGCATATGCCAATTACGGAAAACCCAAACCTTGGAGATACCGAAATATGGGAAATCTATAATGCAACGGTAGATGCTCACCCAATACATGTTCATCTAGTTCATTTTGATGTATTAGATAGAGCGCCATTTACTGCGACTACCGTTCCGCAACCGGTGGTTCAACATGATGGTGCGATAGCTAACGGCTTCCGTTTGGAGAATATTGTGGTAAACAGTGCTGCAACTACTCCGTCATTAGCAACGGAGAAAGGTCCAAAGGATATGGTTATTGCTTACCCAGGTGAAGTGACACGAATTAAAATGACTTTCGATAAGCCAGGTAGATTCGTATGGCATTGTCATATCTTGTCACATGAGGATCATGACATGATGCGTCCAATGCATGTTGGGCCAGGTGCTTAGACTTAGTTCTTTAACTGATTAAGACAAAGCGTAGGGAGTCTATGAGTTAGAATGCTCAGATTCCCTATAAATAAGAGCGAGGTATATTTTTATATCTCGCTCTTTTTTTGTCTGTAGAATTTAGGCTGATATATTATCCTATTAATTGTCCCAAAAGTATTTACATGTTCCCGCCGCGTCCTTCGACTCCGCTCAAGGTGCTACCTCTTTGCAGTACCCTGAGTGGAGTCGAAGGGTGCGAAAATGTGGCACCATTTAATATGCGAATACTTTTGGGACAACTAATAGAAAGTGCAGTTGATATAAATAAGCATAATAAATTACGGTATGTGTGGTCAGGGCTGTTCAATGCTATTTGAACTGAGACTTCACTTTTTTGAATACTTCCACAATCTTTTTACTCTCGCCATTGGTAGCTATAACTAACAGTGGCGAGACTAAAGAGCTTATGAAAGTACTCATATGTAGGGTGTGCCGACGGAGGAGGCGCGCCATTTATCATTCAATTTATGGTGCGTTTTGTCCCTCAGCACATCCACAAACAGTATTTTTTGAATACTTGCAGGTTTCTTTAGCCGTTCACTAAACGGCGAACTGGCGTGACTAAATTTGCACGTCCTATAAACAGCATAGCCTATTAAATAAAGAGCTAATTATTAATTGCACTTTTGGGCAAGAGGGTACTTTTGTGCCACGGTAAGTCAAATGACAGAGGATATGATAAAAGACTAATTAGAACATCACTTTGAGCCTAAAAAGAATGATGGTTTTAAGATTGAAGTCGACTAAAATGCATCGTTTAGCCGGTGCGTATGCGGACTTACCGTCCGTAACTCTAAGCCACCACTTTTAGCTAGTGGTTGTTAAGTACTGATGTGACACGAGATGATTCTGTTACGAATATTGGATGCCCCGAATCCTTACGTCATAATTGGTCAGGCCATTAGTTCAGAGGGATTAATCAGGAATACCGGTTAGTTTACAAGGTTGAGGCGAACCAAATGTATATCGCCTAGAGCTGTTATCATTATTAATCAAAGGAGTGGACTCAAGTCACCCTTTGTTTCTATTATAATCACGCTAAGCTATTGTCTTGTGCTCCATTACCCTATTGTGGTCACGGGGGGCAGGTTCTAATCCATTGCTTCAACAAGCATGCTTTTTTTCTTAGCTAGGCGTTTTAATTTGGGTGAGTTATATAAAAGTAGCCCGATACCAATAACTCCCATACCCAATACACTTGCGAAAATACGTGGTACGAGATGGCCCCAGTTGATGTCTCCAGTACGTGCGGTTAGCCCTAATAAATCACCACCGATAAACAAGAATATGCTTGCTAATGTAAGCAAAACAGCAAGGTAGATTAGTCCAACACCTGCAAGGTTGATGAACTTCCATTTTTTCTGTTCAGACTGAATATTTTGACTGAACTGTTTATTCATCTTGTCTAGCGTAATTTGTGCTTTGCCTTCTAGCTTGGTGAATAATTTGTTGCTGATCATTTCCGTTCGGCACAGTACAGGATAAGGTTGATGTGCCAGTAAGGTTAAATGTTCATCATAAGTGGAGCTGAACACTTCTTGAGGGTTGAATTCATCAGGAAGTTTTTGTTGCATAGGTTTGCTTTGCTTCCACTTGTTATAAGTCGCTTCTTTAATGGCTTCGAGCCTTGCAGAGTGAAAACGTGAAAGCAGCGTATCGACTTCAGGAATAGAGGTAAAAAAGGGGTCAGATTGGATGTGTAGGTAATAAAGAACTGATTTCTTTATTAGTGCTTTTAAACGACTTATTGCACCATCATTATTATGATCTTTTATCGTCTGCTGAGCCATTTCATAGAGATGATGATAATCATTGGTGAGATCCAAACTAGTCGCACGTTGTAAGCTAGATACTGCTTTTGTTGTATTACCCAATAAGGAATAACTCATACTGATGTAGCGAAGTGTTAGTGGTCCTAATGGGCTATCATCCAGCATGCTACTGTCAAAAGCATGAGTGAAATGCACACTGGCAGCCTCATAATCTTCTACTAAATGGAAATAGAGCCATGCCAAGTTTAACTGGCTTAATAAATCAGTTGGGTTCGCCTCTACATGTAATTTTAGTTTTTGCTCTAGTTGTTCTAGGGTGAGTAGCGTTGATAAATTAGCTATACCGCTATTACCACTGCTTTCTTTACTGTCTACATTTTTATCTTCTACATTATGTTCAATATGAGTTGGATAATGATAGTTAATATAATCACAGAGCGCCTGTCTTAAATAAAGAGACTCATCCGTAATGTTTTTCTGCGAGCCTTCCTTATACTTAGTAGCATTATTTTTTATTTGCTCTACATGTTTGCTAATTTCATTTTTCACATACCTCAAAGTGTCACTGTTAAAGTTTGCTTTTTCAAGGTTGTGTTTCATTCCGTGGTGATACAACTTGGTAATATGTTCGACATTGAGATCTTGCAAAAAAGCGAAATACTCTAAATAAAGACGCTGAAAGCCTTTTTTATTAATGACAGGGTGGGTGTTGTTTTTTGTATAAGTAGTAGAAGACATGGCTTATTTTTATAATTAGGTTTAATGGCTTGCCAGCTAATATAGCTACCTTTTTTGATAGTCCAAAGATGTTCCCTACGAATGTATGAGCTGTCTTGATAGACGGCTATTATGAACTTTTTCTGACTAATTCTATCTGCTGAAGCTTCTAAGTTTCGCTGAAAGAGGCTGTGCAAGTATTCTGAGACGAAATATAAATGAGAGAAAATTTTCCAGATTTTGTTTAAAAAGGAGGCTATTAGTTGAGCTTTTGAACAAAACTCTGGGGGGTTAACTATTTTTATACGTTCCACGAATACTTGCACAGCCTCTTTAGCTCAGCTAAGTCACAGAAATTCCGATCAGACTTAATCAGTTTCCATTAAGGAAATTATGCACACTAGGTTATTGAACATAGAATTGGATACAAAGATTTATCACCTAACTACAGAAATCGAATTTTGAAAGCAATTAATCAACATGTAAGCCACTTAAAGCAGTGTAAGAAATGCCCAGAAATGATAGGGCCTGTCATAACGGGAGTAGTCAATATTTCCAACATTATGTCAGTTGGACAAGCGCCAGGTATCCATGAAGGCAAGGTGCAACGCCCCTTTGGATGGACTGCGGGGAAAACCTTGTTTAAGTGGTTTGAAAGTATTGGTGTTGTTGAAGAAGACTATCGTCAGAAAGTGTATATGGCTGCGGTATGCCGATGCTTTCCTGGTAAGAATCCGAAAGGGGGTGATCGTGTGCCCTCGAAACAAGAAATTGAGAATTGCTCACAATGGTTAGAGGCAGAGTACCGTATACATGAGCCTGATCTCATTATTCCTATTGGAAAGTTAGCAATTCAGCAATATTTGACCTTTAAAAAGCTGACAGAAGTGATTGGACAAGAACATGAGGTGAGAGTAGGGGGGAGAATGATGAGCATCATCCCTCTGCCTCATCCATCAGGTGTGTCTACTTGGTTTCGTACAGATCCTGGTAAATCATTATTGCAAGATGCGCTAGCGTTAATCGAAAAACATCCTTCTTGGCAAGCTGCTTTTAAGTCTTCCTAACTAACGACTTATCAAACCTTATATCGGCTGGTATAAATATAAGAGACCTTTGCATGATAAGGATGGTGAGAGAAGAGAAAGGTGAGTGTAATTTTCTCTATTTTTGCTAAAAAAGAGGGTAATCCGTCATATCTTTCGTGCAAAGGTCTCTATAAATCAAAAAATGACAAAAAGGTTGTATTAGGGGATACGTGTTATTGTCTTGTTAATAAAGCAGTCTATAATGGGCTCTCGGAAATGGTGTTTCCCGATAAAAATAACGTTAACGGAATAAAGAATTTTGTCTGAAAAAACAGATGTGTCAAGCATGGATGAGCCTGTGGCTACAAGGCCTTCATTCTTTAAAATAACTTTAAGTCTTCTTGGTGGATTAATGCGTATTTTTCGCGTTGTCTTTTTGGTGGCTATTATTATAGGCGCCTTGCTTGCAGCGGCTTATGTACTTAAACAAGATGAAAAAGTAACAAGTAAATTTGATAGTAAGCGTTGGTCGTTACCTGCTCGCGTTTTTGCCAGACCGCTTGAACTGTATGAAGGAAAAACACTATTTGCCCGAGACCTTGAAAAAGAGCTGCATTTATTGCGTTATAGGAAAACTAAAAGCCTTTCATCAACAGGGCAATACAGTAAACAAGGTAATAGCTTTGTTATTCATACCCGTGGTTTCCAGTTTGCTGAAGATAAGGAACCTGAGCGGTTAATCCGTATTACGTTGGGGTCTAATGGGCGCGTTAAGCGGCTGCGTAATGCAAACAATAAATCACCTCTAACCCTAATGCGGCTCGAGCCTATCCTTATCGGTAACTTTTACCCTTCGCATAATGAAGACCGGATCTTGGTGCGTCTTAATGAGGTGCCCCCCTTATTAACGGAAGGTTTGGTTTCAGTAGAAGATAAAAATTACTACAACCATTTTGGCATCAACCCCACGTCAATTTTAAGAGCAGTGTTAGCTAATGTAAAAGAAGGTAAAAAAGTACAAGGGGGCAGTACGCTGACTCAACAGCTGGTTAAAAATTACTTTCTGACTAATGAGCAATCGTATAAGCGTAAAGCTAATGAAGCTATTATGTCGATTCTGCTTGAGCTTCATTATAGTAAGGATGAGCTGCTAGAAGCCTATATGAATGAGATCTATTTAGGTCAAAATGGGCAACGGGCTATTCATGGCTTTGGTTTAGCTTCACAGTTTTACTTTGGGATTCCACTCAGAGAGTTACAAGTAGAACAAATTGCTTTGCTCATTGGTATTGCAAAAGGTGCATCCTATTACAACCCAAGACGCTTCCCTAATAGAGCAAAAGCACGCCGTGATCTAGTGCTTGATGTCATGACGCGAGAAGGCGTGATGAGTAAAGAGCAAGCAGAGGTAGCTAAGGCAAAGCCTTTGGGCGTGTCTAAATCGCGGCCTTCTGCCAAGAACCCATTCCCTGCTTATTTAGAACTGGTTAAAGCTCAGTTACGTCGTGATTATCAAGAAGAAGATTTGCATAATGAAGGCTTGCTGATTTTTACTGCGATGGATCCTATTATCCAGTTACAGGCAGAAAAAGTAGTTCGTAATCGTGTACGGAAACTGGAGCGTAGCAAACGGATTCGAAGGGGTAAGCTGAATGCAGCTATGGTGGTTAGTAATGTTCAAGATGGTGAAGTGCTGGCGATTGTCGGAGGTACAGATTCTCGTTTAGAGGGTTATAACCGTGCTTTATCTGCAAGACGTCAGATAGGTTCTGTGGTTAAACCTGCAGTGTATCTGGCTGCGATAGAACGTTCGCGTAAATTTAATTTAGCAACAAGAATTAGCGATGCGCCTGTTGTGGTGAGGGTTGGAAAAGAGTATTGGAAGCCTAGAAATTACGACCATCGTGATATGGGGGGCGTACTATTAGTTAAAGCATTAGTGTTGTCACGTAATACGCCTACGGTACGGATAGGCATACAGACAGGCTTGGATAATGTGATTCAAATGATGCATGACTTAGGCATACATTCCGATATTAAACCTTATCCGTCTATTTTATTAGGTACGTCTGAGCTTGCCCCCATTGAAGTACAGCAAATGTTCCAAACATTAGCCGCAGAAGGTACTTATACTCCTTTAAAGGGTATCCGTAATGTGATGGATACCTATGGTAAAAACCTCAAGCGCTATCCACTTAATGTAAAGCAAGTTGCATCGCCTGAGTCGGTCTATCAAATTACCTATGCGATGAATCAAATTACCCGAAATGGTACGGCAAAGTATTTACAAACGGTATTACCTAAATGGAAGAACTCAGCAGGTAAAACAGGTACGACCAATAATAAACGTGACAGCTGGTATGCGGGCTTTACAGGCCAACATGTGATTACGGTGTGGGTCGGTCGGGATGATAATAAACCGACTAATTTAACAGGTGGTTCGGGCGCATTGCGTGTTTGGGCTGATATGGTACGTATATTGCCAACCAAGCCGTTTAGACCTAAAAAGCCAAAAGGCATACGTTGGATTAAGATCGATAAGGATTCAGGGCTGTTATACAATGGTCGTTGCGGTAGTGCGATTTCTCTACCGTTTGCGAAAAACAATATTCCTAAACGAAAACGACATTGTGCACCTGCGCCTGTTATTCAACCATCAACACCTGCTACTTCAGCACCAAGTGCTGCGCCAGCAGATAGGCCCGTGTGGAAGAGTTTTGGGCAATAGTTTGAGGCCTATTAATAGTTGCAAAAGTATGTTCTGTAAAAACCGCGCCCTTCGACTCCGCTCAGGGTGCTACTCTGTAGCCTGAGCGGAGTCGAAGGTGGTACTTGTATGTAAAAACTTTTGCAGCAAAACAATTTGGATATATCGGCGCAGAATTAGAATGAATGCGCAATAACTAATGATTAATAAAAGGCGACATAAAAATACAATGAAACCATCCGTTTTCTTACCGTTTTATAAAGCAGCCATCATTATTTTTGGCTTGTTGACGCTTGCTTCATGTTCTGTGATAGAGCCTATACCGCAGGCTTATCCACCCTCTACAAGACATATTCCAACTACACGCCCTATACAGGTTCCAAAGCCTGTCACTAAACCCGTGACCAAGAAGCCTGAGGTGCAACGAACACGACCCGTGATTAGTGTACAGGTAGATAAGCCTGAGCAAGGTGCAAACCCTTACGATGATGTTCCTGGTCGGGGTTCAAGCTCAAGACAAAAACCTAGAATAACGTCGGCTAGTGCACCGAATGACAGGAGGGGTGATTCTGCTCCTGGCAATAGTGCTTCTTCTCCCGCAGTCAAAGGTTTACTAAGACAAGCCAAGCTTGATATGGCGGTTAAGAATAATGGTGCGGCGATTAATAAGCTCGAACGTGCTTTACGTATGGATGCACAAAACCCTCTTATTTGGCATCAGCTTGCAAAAGCGAACTACAATGATGGTAAGGATGCGAGAGCCATTTCTATGGCAGAAAAATCGAATATCTATACGGCAGAAAATGGTGCATTAGAACGATTAAATTGGCAATTAATCCGATCAGCCAGTAAACGATCAGGTGATATCCGAACCTTAAAAGCAGCGATTCGATATGACCAAACCCACCCACAATGAGCTAGAAGCTGATGTCCCCTTTGATGATCTGCCTAATAATGGCTCATCAAAAGGGTCAGTAGATTGGCAAGCCTTATTCGATAGCGCAGGGCCACTGTCAAAAATCATCTCAGGCTTCACCGCACGACCTCAACAACAGCAGATGGCGCAAGCGGTAGGCGATGCCATTGGACAGTATAAAGCAACCATTATTGAAGCAGGTACGGGAGTAGGCAAGACGTTTGCATACCTTGTTCCCGCATTGTCTTCTGGTGGAAAGGTCATTGTATCTACGGGCACAAAAACGCTTCAGGATCAGCTCTACTTCAAAGATTTACCGCTAGTTAGAAAAGCCTTTAACATCAGTGCCAAGTTGGCTCTATTAAAAGGTCGAGCCAACTACTTGTGCGTGTATCGACTTAAACAAGCATTGACTGACGGGCAATATAAAGATCGTCGTTCCATCAGCTATCTGCATCGAATTGATGACTGGTCTAGCATGACGCAAATGGGTGAGATTGCAGAAGTCACTCATGTACCTGATGATGCCGAAGTCTGGTCTAGCGTGACCTCAACCACCGACAACTGTTTAGGTGTAGACTGCCCTGATTATGGTGATTGTTTTGTCGCAAATGCGCGTAGAAAAGCGCAAGAAGCGGATGTGGTGGTAGTGAATCATCATTTGTTTTTTGCTGATATGGCATTAAAGGATGAAGGCTTTGGCGAACTTTTGCCTAGTGCCAACACCATCATTCTGGATGAATCACACCAGCTACCTGACGTTGCTTCTAACTTTTTCAGTGATATATTTGGTAGCCGTCAAGTACGTGAATTAGCGCGCGATATTCTCGCCGAGACGATGACACTAGGCGATATGCCAACGCTACGTGATGCTTCCCAAGAAATGGATAAAGTCGTACAAGATTTACGCCTGGCCATGGACAAGCCAGGTCTGCGCGAACCATGGTACAAGATCAGCTCTAAGCCAGCTATTCAAACAGAAATTGCAAATCTTGAAGCCGTGATGATTGAAGTTGAAGGTTTATTGGGTGCGTTAGATGAGCGCAGCAAAGGCTTACAAACCTGTCATGAACGCCTAGACGCTTTATTACATCGGCTACAACAAATGCAGAAACCCAGTGAAGATGTGGTGCAATGGTATGAAACCTTTACTCGTTCTTTTACGCTAGTTTCCACGCCTTTAGATATTGCCAAACAATTCAAAAAACAAATGGATGGAATGCCTTGTGCGTGGGTTTTCACATCAGCAACACTAGCCGTCGATAAACATTTCTCACACTTTAGTGAACGTATGGGGATTATTGATGCCGATGAGCTACAACTAGATAGTCCGTTTGACTACTGGCATCACTCACTCATGTACGCCCCGCCCAATATGCCAGAGCCACAACAACACGATTTTGTAGAGAAAGTAGTAGAAGCTTCTTTACCCGTTATTGATGCCTGTAAAGGCGGTGTGTTTATGCTATTTACCAGTTACTTTGCCTTAAATAAAGCCACTGAAATGATTAAGGATAGCGTGACGGATCGACGTATATTAGTTCAGGGAGAAGCTACCCAACACGAAATGATTGATCAATTTCGAAATGAAGGTAATGCACTTTTACTAGGCACAGGTAGTTTTTGGGAAGGCGTAGATGTTAGAGGCGATGCACTTAGTTGCGTTATTATCGACAAGCTTCCCTTTGCCGCACCGAATGACCCTGTGATGGAAGCGCGTATACAATCCATTCGCGCCAATAATGGTAATCCTTTTTATGACTATCAATTGCCACAAGCCGTTATTACCCTAAAGCAGGGAGTAGGGCGCTTGATACGTGATCACCATGATCGGGGAGTACTTGTGGTATGTGATCCAAGATTACGCACGAAAAGCTACGGAAAAGTCTTCTTGGAAAGCCTGCCTCGCATACCCCGCACCCAAAAGATCGAAGTGGTTGAACGTTTCTTCAGCCTGAAAAACGAGTCAGTATCTGAAGCAAATGACGATGACACTCAAAAAGCAAAAGACTAAGAATAAGAGATACACAGTATGAAAATACTAGCCATTGAGACAGCAACCGATGCTTGCTCCGCAGCGTTATTACAAGACAACGAAATAGCCGTTGAGTACGAACTTGCACCCAGAAAACACACCCAGCTCATCTTACCCATGGTTGAAACACTATTAGCTAGCGCGCAACTAAGTATGGGTAATATAGATGCCATCGCATTCGGACAAGGTCCCGGCGCTTTTACGGGGCTACGCATTGCAGCAGGTGTCACGCAAGGCTTAGCATTATCAACGGATCTCCCCGTTATCCCTATCTCCACACTGGCGGCAATGGCTCAACAAAGCCACCAACAGTACCAAGCCGATTATATTCTAGTAGCATTAGATGCAAGAATTAATGAAGTCTATTGGGGGGAATACATAGCAGTAGATGGGTTAGTAGCCCTTAATGGAAAAGAACAAGTCATCTTGCCAAAAGCGATAAAAAGCATCACCGAAAACCAATGGATAGGCGTAGGCTCTGGTTGGCAAGCCTACCCCGAAGCATTAGCAGAAAAAGCAGAAGGCCATCTTGAACACATCTATGTTGATTTAACTCCCTCAGCCGAATTTATTGCACGGTTAGCTTTCTCTGAATATAGGCAAGGCAACATGCTAGCCGCTGAAGACGCTCAACCCATTTATCTACGCAATAAAGTAGCCGATACGATTGCAGAACGGAATTTGAAAAAAGCGAATAAGAATAAAAACTGAAGAGGTAGCTCTTTAACATATTCTATAAACTCTGGGCTAGCACTCATAACGCCCAGTTGAAGGGCTTTTTGAGATCGAAGGTACTGAACGTAAATGTGCAATAAAACCTATGAAAATCAACAAGATATTTGATTTTTGGTCGAGTAGGCAAGGGGAACTTCCCCCCAAGCCTCTCACAGAACCGTACGTGAAACTCTCGCTTCATACGGCTCTTATTGCCCAACCTTCTGATAAATAA
>JALXAX010000055.1 GCA_026991755.1 Thiotrichaceae bacterium
CGCTAGAACATCTCCCCCCCCTCCCCAGCCCTCCCCCCAAAGGGGAGAGGGAGCTTATTTCATTTAGCATTGAACAGCCCTGGTTGTAGGTTGGTGCTGACGAAGGAAGCCCAACAAACATTGTTATTTTGGGCTTCGTAATTCTATCAGTTGACCTTCTACCTGAATCTGAGACTTCACTACGGCACAGAGAATAAGCTATTGATTCATCACGGGTTAAAAAAATGCCCGCTTAACCTAAGGGTGAAGCTAAGATATTTTTAATATCCCGCGCTAAACCAATATCTTATCCCCTATTATCCGCATTGAAGTCACTAATAAATATCTCTCAACTTATTCAGAAATTTCATAAAAAGAATTAAACAGCCCCATTATTAACAGCCGATTATTAGATAATAATAATTTTATAATATATTTATAAGCTTTAGTTAATGATTAATAAATATACTAGCTCTATGGGAGTATTTTTTTGTCCATTAAGTAAAAAAACAAACCATAAATAAAATTGATCATTTGAATAGTTAAGTTTAATTAATAATTTATAAGGCTATAACACTACTGCATGGTAAATATTGCCACGAAACTTCGCACTTGTTTCGAGTGGTTTACGATAATCCATACACAAATTACTGTTATTGAGTAGCAAATTTTAATTTTAGGTTGTAGACTATCGAATATTATTGAGGTATGTCATCAAAATGAGGGTTTTCACCATCGAGTCCTCATAGGAGTATTGACTTTTAAAAAAACTTAAAGTTCTACATTGAATATTAGGTATTTCTAATATTAATGAGTTTCGACACAACTATACCCACTTATATTTGAATGAGATCAATGACTAAGTATGGGTTTAAAAAACTAAAATAAAGTTGTGAATGAGTAAAGTTTGTAATTTTGAATCGAGTATATGGCGTTAAATTTATTTATATTAAGTCTATAAATTCAGCTGCCTTTAAAAACTCAACACCAGGAGGAAGCTGTATGTTGAATAGAAGATATTCAATAGATATATCACCGCTATATAAATGGGCAATAATTCCCTTATTATTGATGCCATACGCTGCATTTGCTGAGTATGGATTAAACTTGCCTAAAGGCGTTACTCCCGTGAGTAATAACATATATGGCTTGCATATGATGATATTTTGGGTCTGTGTGGGTATTGGTGTCATCGTATTCGGTGCGATGGCTTACTCTATTTTCTTTCACCGTAAATCTAAAGGTGCAGTGTCCTCAAACTTCCATGAAAGCACGGTGGTTGAGTTAATTTGGACATTGGTTCCTCTTGGGATATTAATCGCCATCGCTTTCCCTGCTACTAAAGTTCTTATTGATCTAGAAAATACTGATAAAGCTGAGATGACTGTAAAAATCACTGGTTATCAGTGGAAATGGCAGTATGAATACTTAGACGACGATGTGAGCTTCTTTAGTAATCTATCTTCTGACTCAAATGATGTGCGCCAGTTAGGTAAGAGTGGAACCTTCCCTGATAACTACTTACTAGACGTTGATCGTCGATTAGTGCTTCCTGTCGACACTCGAATTCGCTTTCTAATGACTTCAAATGATGTAATCCATTCATGGTGGGTACGTGAACTAGGCGTAAAGCAGGATGCAAACCCAGGTTTCATTAATGATGCATGGGCGCTAATAGAAAAGCCTGGTGTGTATCGCGGTCAGTGTGCGGAGCTTTGTGGTAAAGATCACGGCTTCATGCCAATCGTAGTTGAAGCAAAAAGCAAAGAAGATTATGCAGCTTGGGTTAATGAGCAACAAGCGCTACAAAAAGCTGCCGCTGCAGCGGGTGAAAAAGAATGGACTAAGGATGAGTTAATGGTCCAGGGTCAAAAAGTATACAGTACTTCATGTGCGGGTTGTCATGGTGTAACGGGTCAAGGTATACCTGGCACATTCCCTGCAATGGCAGGTAGTGCAATTGCCACTGGTGATGTAAAAGCACATATCAATATAGTTATGAATGGGTCGGCTGGTACAGCGATGCAAGCATTTGGCGGTCAGCTAAATGACAGTGATCTAGCGGCAGTTATTACCTATGAGCGAAATGCTTTTGGTAATAACACGGGTGAGCTAGTTCAACCATCAACCATCAAGTCTGCAAGATAGGAGAATAGATAATGGCTACAACAACATCTGATATTCAAGATGAAATAGATGCCCACGGTCATGGGGCGCATGATGATCATCATCACGGTCCTGCTAAAGGTCTGATGCGATGGGTCAAAACAACTAACCATAAAGATATAGGCACGCTTTATCTTTGGTTCGCATTTACTATGTTATTAGTAGGTGGTGCGATGGCAATGGTGATACGAGCTGAGCTATTTCAACCTGGCTTGCAGTTTGTAGAACCTCAGTTCTTTAACCAGATGACGACACTTCATGGTCTGATTATGGTGTTTGGTGCGATCATGCCTGCTTTCGTAGGTTTGGCGAATTGGCAGATACCGCTAATGATCGGTGCTAAAGATATGGCGCTACCTAGAATGAATAACTGGAGCTTCTGGATCCTACCCTTCGCAGGTTCAATGTTGCTTAGTACTTTGTTCATGGAAGGTGGCGGCCCTGCATTTGGTTGGACGTTTTACGCTCCACTATCAACCACCTTTGCTCCAGCAAGTACAGACTTCTTTATCTTTGCGGTTCACATGTTAGGTTTCTCATCTATCATGGGTGCGATCAACGTTATTGCAACGATTATGAACATGCGTGCTCCTGATATGAAGTTGATGGATATGCCACTGTTTGTATGGACTTGGTTAATTACAGCATTCTTATTGATTGCAGCAATGCCAGTACTAGCAGGCGCGGTAACGATGATGCTTACTGATCGTAACTTCGGTACGAGCTTCTTTGATGCAGCAGGTGGTGGTGACCCTGTAATGTTCCAGCATATATTCTGGTTCTTTGGTCATCCTGAAGTGTATATCATGATATTGCCAGCTTTCGGTATCGTCTCTCAGATAATCCCAACCTTTGCACGTAAGCCACTATTTGGTTACAGCTCAATGGTTTATGCAACGGCATCTATCGCGCTACTTTCATTCGTAGTGTGGGCACACCATATGTTCTTAACGGGTATGCCGATTGCGGGTCAGATGTACTTTATGTACGCGACGATTATGATTTCAGTACCTACGGGCGTAAAAGTCTTCAACTGGGTAACGACCATGTGGCGTGGTTCTCTGACGTTTGAGACACCCATGAAGTGGGCAGTTGCATTTGTTATCTTATTCACGATTGGTGGTTTCTCAGGCTTAATGCTAGGTGTTGCTCCCGTTGATATCCAATACCACGATACCTATTTTGTGGTTGCGCATTTTCACTATGTACTAGTATCAGGTGCGCTGTTCTCAATTATCGCAGCTGTATTCTACTGGCTCCCTAAGTGGTGTGGTCGTATGTATAACGAGAAACTAGCAACTATTCATTTCTGGTGGGCCATTATCTCAGTGAATATCTTGTTCTTCCCACAACACTTCTTGGGATTAGCAGGAATGCCACGTCGAATTCCTGATTATTCAACACAGTTCGCTGATTTCAATATGATTTCAAGTATCGGTGGATTTGCATTTGGTGCTTCATTCCTTCTCCTTACTTACATCATTGTGACGGCTATCCGTAGTGGCGAAAAGATTGAAGAAGACCGTGTATGGGAAAGTGCTAAAGGTCTAGAGTGGACGGTAGCAACTCCTGCTCCTTATCACACCTTTGATGAGCCACCTAAGAAAGCTCAAATCTTGAGTGAATCAAGCCATATTGGTGAGCATTGATACACGGCTAGATATAAGGAGTCTCAATATGACCAAAGAAATGACACAAGAAGAGGATCGCCTAGCACAGCAAAGGCGTGGTGCTAGAACAACTGCATTGATTGTAGGTGGTGTTGCACTAGCTATCTTTTTATTCACAATCTTTACCAACTTGGAGTATTAGGTCGCAATGAGCCAAGCGCCAAGACAAAAGGTCAGTCGTAGCTTCTGGATTAAACTAGGACTAGTACCTATCGGCATGTTTGCCTTTGCTTTTGCCTTGGTTCCGTTATACAGCGTGTTGTGTGATGTGACAGGACTTAATGGAAAAACCAACGGAGTCAGTTTTGATCCTGTTACTGAGTATGAGGTTGATCAGAACCGTAAGGTTAAGGTCGATTTTTTAGCTGCAACAGCTGCTGGTTTCCCTGTTAAGTTCTATCCCAAGATTAAAAATATGGAAGTTATTCCTGGCAAAATGTACACCATAAAGTATATAGCTGAGAATCGCTCTGATACGGTCATCACAGGCCAGGCAGTTCCCAGTATTGCGCCTGGTGTTGCTGCGCAATTTTTCAAGAAAATTGAATGTTTTTGTTTTACCAAACAAACATTCCAACCGAAAGATCCGATGGAAATGCCTGTCAGCTTTATCGTTGAGCCCGCATTGGATAAGTCGATTGCCAATATAACCCTGTCATATAATTTTTTTAGAATTAAGGATGCTGAAAAGGTTAAAAGCTCAGAGCACACAGCAGCTAAGAGCGTTCAACCAAAAAGTATCACAGTTACTAAAGGCTAAGGAGGAAATAGATGCAAGCATCAAAAGAAGAATACTTTATACCAGACGGAAGCTACTGGCCCATTGTTGGCTCTATTGGTATGGCATCCATGCTGGGAGGTTTTGCAAGCTCATTACACGATAATTCACTTGGTACGGGGATTATGGTGCTTGGTTTTGGGCTGATTATTTTTATGGTCTTCGGTTGGATGGGGCAAGTAGTTCATGAAAGTGAACAAGGCATCTATAACAAACAAGTAGATCGTTCTTTCCGTATGGGAATGGGGTGGTTTATTTTCTCTGA
This sequence comes from Thiotrichaceae bacterium, assembly GCA_026991755.1. GTDB lineage: Bacteria > Pseudomonadota > Gammaproteobacteria > Thiotrichales > Thiotrichaceae > HyVt-477. The sequence goes on from JALXAX010000055.1 coordinate 4,859, forward strand.
AGTCATGTTCTTTGCCGCTTTCTTTGGTGCGCTTTGGTACGCTAGAAATCTATCGGTGCCTTGGTTAGGTGGCTCAAGTAACAATGCTTTCACAAACACAGTGTTATGGCCTGAGTTTAAATCAGTATGGCCACTCCTTCAGATGCCTGATGCTGCTAACTTCACCGTTCCAAAAGCTATAATTCATGCTTGGGAAATTCCAGCTATTAATACTTTATGTCTACTATTAAGTGGTGCGACATTAACTTGGGCACACTGGGCATTACTAAATAATAATCGTAAGCAAATCATTGTAGGCTTAATAGCTACTATCGCTCTAGGCGTTATCTTCCTTAGCTTACAAGTAGCGGAATATGCAGAGGCCTATCAGCACTTAGATTTAAAACTAAGTTCGGGTATTTACGGTAGTACCTTCTTTATGCTGACGGGCTTCCACGGGTTGCACGTTACACTTGGTACGATTATGTTAATCGTTATCTTGATGCGAGTACTCAGAGGTCACTTTAATCCTGATAATCATTTTGGATTTGAAGGTGTGGCGTGGTACTGGCACTTTGTTGACGTGGTATGGCTTGGACTCTTCATCTTCGTTTACTGGCTATAAGCCTTTCGGAAATACCTAGCAGTCAAACTTAGCTAGGTATTTTTACGTTAGAGACTAGCACGATAACCGTTACGGAAAACAACATGAAATACGTCATCCTTTTATTCTTTGTTTTTATTATCTATAGCTTGGGTTCTGCCCTGTTTTATATGATGAAAGATGGTGATGGTTCAAAGCGGATGGTTAAAGCACTGACGATGCGAGTTGGCTTTTCAATAGGCCTGTTCCTGTTGTTACTGTTTGCATTTTGGATGGGCTGGATTAAACCCACAGGAGTCGCTTGAAGAATGAACTAGGAGTGAGAAATGCGTATCGGTAACTACCAATTTTCACCAGCATTAGTACCCTCTATCGTTGTTTTAATTTTATTTCCCTTATTAATTAGCCTTGGTCTTTGGCAATTGGATAGAGCTGAAGAGAAACGAGGAATAGAGGCGAATGTTCATCAGGCAGGATTAAAAGCACCGTTGTCTTTGAATGATTTAGACGTTGTTGAACAAAGAGAGCTGGGTAAGCACATATATAGGCCGGTGACGGCCGTAGGGAGTTACGACAGTAAACATCAATTCCTCTATGACAATAGAACTCATAAGGGAATGCCTGGTTATCACGTGCTGACCCCTTTTCTACTGAAAGGAAAGGGCGCGGCTATTTTAGTTAACCGTGGCTGGATTGGTTTTAAAGGCCGTCGAGATAATATTCAAGACATCAGTATAAAAGCAGTAGAAGAGAGTATACAGGGCGTTATTAAGTTGCCGAGTGAATCAATCCTACTTAAAGAGAGCGAAAAGCTGACAGAGAATTATCCGCAGACGATTCAATCACTGGCACTGGATGAAATGGCTGAAGCCTTAGGCTATCACTTTTTACCCATTGTTATAGAGCTGGATAAAGATGCGAATAATGGATTTACACGAGATTGGCAGCCCTATTACGGAAGTATCGCAAAACATAATGGTTACGCCATGCAATGGTTCGCAATGGCAATAGTCCTACTTTTACTCTTTATAAAACTCAGTACCAAAAAGGTATTGAGTACCGAAAATTAATAAATGTAGATCTGCGAAAGCTGCATTTATACGCTAGACATTTAAAATATCATGTAATACCACTGGAGGAAGCATGTCAGGTTCACACGAAAAATTACCTTGGTTATTCTGGGTTCAACTGGTTCTTGTAGCGATAGTTGCTGCATTGTTTTTTATGAAATCAGGTGAGCATTCAGGTGCTACTCATGGTGAGGGCAATGTCGAAGGACACGAAGCAAGCAAACAAGCATTAAAACCTATTGGTGACGTGGCCGTAAGCGGTGGTGCGGGCGATGCAGCAGCGGGTGGTAATGAAAGATCTGGAAAAGATATAGTTAATAAAACTTGCCAAACTTGTCATGTTGCAGGTATTGCAAATGCTCCTAAAATGGATGAGTCAGGCAAAGCAGACTGGGAAGCCCGAATGGCTAAAGGTTTGGATGAGATGGTAGCTGTTGCTAAAGTAGGAAAAGGCGCAATGCCACCCATGGGAACGGATCCAACTCTAAGTGATGCCGAACTTAAGAATGCTATTGTTTACATGCTAGAAAAAGCGGGAGTAGATGCAGGTTCTAGTTCAGAGTCTTCAACGGGTTCAGAATCTTCAGCGAGTACTGAGGCGACAACAACTTCAAGCACTGACGCAGAAATGGCTTCAGCACCCAATGCGCCAACAGCCCCTCAGGCTCCAGAGCCACCTGTGACACCAGAAACACCCTCTACCGCAGTAGTTGAAGCTGCCGCTGCTAGTGTAGCAACTGCTGCCACAGCCGCGACTGCTACTGTTTCTGAGGCAGCTGCTGAAGCAAAAGAGACGGTAACTGAAGCAGTGGATGAAGCTAAACCTTCTATCGACGGTGCGAAGCTGTACAGAACCACTTGTTTTGCATGTCATGATACGGGCGTAGCAGGCGCGCCAAAATTAGGCGATAAAGCCGCATGGGCTGATCGTATAGCGCAAGGTAAAGAAGTACTTTATACCTCCGCTATTAATGGTAAAACTTCACCTACAGGGGTTATGCCCGCTAAAGGTGGTTATGTGAATCTAACCGATGACGAAGTGAAAGCAATTGTTGATCATATGGTTGCTAAGTCTGAATAAGTTTTGAGTCTTCGGAAGGAGCTATGCATGCTTTAAAACGAAGCTAAACTAAAACACACAAAACTAAAAAAGCCCCAGCTCTCATTGAGAAAACTGGGGCTTTTTTGTGGGTAGAGAATAAATGTACGGTGTTACAACACTTATCAACTATCTTCTAGCTCTTATTCTTGAACCACGAGCTCTCTATAAGCGTGCCAGCTTGCATGACCAATGACAGGTAATGCGACTGCCAGTCCAACAAAGAAGAAGCCGATACCTACCGCCATAAGCACTGCGATGGTGGCAGCCCAACGAAACATAGTCTTAGGGTTTTTCTTAACGGTTTTAATACTGGTTGAAATAGCCGTGAATACATTTACATTACGATGAGTGATAAGAGGTACAGCAACCACACTAATGGAGAATGCAACAGCAGCAAATATCAAACCAGCCAGTAAGAACACAATAATGAAGGGGATAAACTCAGGTTGAGTGAATAACGTATTCCATTCTGTTGCAATGGTTTCAGAGTTATTAACGAAAGCATTAATAGCAAGAACCATCAAGCGAACCCATGAGAGCATGATAGCGCCGAGGATGACTAAAACAGTCACTGTGCCAATTTTTCTTTGACTTAACAGAGGAAGGAAGGTGAGTGCTAATGCGGATGCAAGTACTGCCAGTATGATTCCGCCGAGTAAGAGAACGCCCGCAAATGGCATAGATTGTTCTCCTGCCATAATCGCTTGTAGGTTTCCTGAGAACATTTCTGAATGCCCAAAGAATACCTTAACAATAAGCATCGCGACAGCTGTCCAGGCGACCATTAATAACCCTAAAATAAAGGTCAATCCCAGTAAGCATCGAATATTACGCCCTAATACCGAAACAGCATGTAGCAAAGTTGGCTTTTTATTATGCTCAAGCCGATGACTCATATCGTATAACCCCGCTGCCACAGGCGGGCCAACCAGATAAAACCCCGTTAGGATAGCCATAACAAAGAAAGGATTATATTTCGTCAACCAAATCGTCACGGCACCTGCTACAACAAAAAGTAAACCATAGAGTAAACTATTTACATGGGTCTTTTTAAAATCCTGAATGCCTTTAGCTAGCCAGCGGTTAGGCGCTGTGCTACTAACACTGCGGATTTCTATTTCGGGTGTATCGCTGTACTGATGACTTTCGTGAGATGCCGTTATAGCCATAATAATTACCTCTGCAAATGACGTGATGAGTATAAACAGTCACTGTCATTACGTCGTTGACTGTACTCTGGTTGCGTTTTATTTCGAGAATCAACGAATGAGATAGCCCAAAAAAGTTAACGCTTGTTAATAAATGTAGAACATAAATGCAAAAGATCAAGCATAAATTTATAGAGTCATCAATAAATATTATGCCTATTGGTTGATAAATTGATGATTGAGATCACAATAAGTATAAAAAATACAGAGTGTGATTAATAGTTGATCGTGTGGTTGAGGGTGGTTCGAGTAGAGATGACTCAAATGACCGCAATTATCTTAACCATTCCATGAATAGATGCCCTTATGAAAATATAACCATTGCTATGGTGATCCTGAATCGCGTAAAGCTGTATTTTTAGGTTAAACTGCGTTTCAGAGAGCTTAGAACCTAGACATAAAATTTAGAGGAATAAACATGGCGTGTTTACTTATCGTTGCCCACGGTAGTCGGCGTGAAGCATCTAATGATGAAGTGAGAGAGCTGGTGAGCAAAGTTAGAAAAGTAGCCACCGACTTCTCATCAGTTGAAGCAGGCTTTTTAGAATTAGCCGAGCCACTGATACCCGATGGCATAAGAAACGCTATCGCAAGTGGCCATAAGCATGTCGTTGTCTTACCTTACTTCCTCTCTGCGGGAAGGCATGTCACAGAAGATATTCCAGCGGATATACAAAGTGTTCAAAAAGACTTCCCTGATATAAAAATTGAACTGGCACCTTATGTAGGTGCAGCCGATGGCATTGTGAACTTATTATTGGATCAAGCGAACTCATGAATAAGTTACTGAAGATTATGCAACAATTGCGTGACCCAGAAACAGGTTGCCCATGGGATCAGAAACAATCGTTCGACAGTATTTTTCCTTATACCTTAGAAGAAGTTCATGAAGTAGAAGTAGGGGATGCAATAGACCGTGGTGACATGGCTGATTTGAAAGGTGAGCTGGGTGATTTGTTATTCCAGATTGTATTCTATGCACAACTAGCCGATGAGCGTGGGGAGTTTAACTTTCAGGATGTGGTCGATGGGATTAGCGATAAAATGACGCGCAGGCACCCGCATGTATTTGCGGGTAAAACCTATGCCTCAGAAGCGGAACAGAAAGCAGATTGGCAAGTGATTAAACAACAAGAGCGATCTCAAACGCGTAAAGATTCGAAAGATGATGCCTTTGCGGATATTACTCAGAGCCTGACCGCTTTGCAGCGTAGTCAGAAAGTACTCGTTAGAGCAAGCGAGTATGATTTTGACTGGCAAAGCTGGAAACCTATTATCGACAAGGTTTACGAAGAAGTAGATGAAATAATAGAAGCGGTAGAAGAAGGCGAGCCTCAATATAGAATAGAGGAAGAAGTGGGTGATTTATTTATAGTTGTGACTAACCTGGCGCGTCATTTAAATGTGGATGCAGAAAATGCAGCCCGCAAATCCAGTAATAAATTTGCTAAACGCTTTAATCGCATGATGGAAATTGTCAAACAAAAATATCCTGATTGTGACAAATTTGAATTAGAGCAGATGAGTGAAGGCTGGGAATTAGTAAAGCAAGAAGAGAAAGCATGAATATCTATCAAGCTAGTTATCAATGTCTGATGGAAAGCAATCTACTGGTTAAAAGAGCATGTGCGAGCAAACTGTATGATGATTGGAAGGCGGGTTGTTATGATAGAAACGATGAAAGTTCGCCTGAGCCTATCGAAAACCCAGGTCGCCCTGATAAACCTGAGTTAGTTCCTGTGAGCCAAGTAAAGCGGCGTAAATTGACGAATAAGACAGGGCGAGCAACACTTATTCATGCTATCGCGCATATCGAATTTAATGCGATTAATTTAGCTTTGGATGCGGTTTATCGCTTTCGAGATATGCCTGATGCGTTTTATACCGACTGGCTACAAGTCGCCTCAGAAGAAAGTTATCACTTTTCATTGCTAGAAGAACGACTGCAACAAATGGGTTATGAATATGGCGATATGCCTGCTCATAATGGCTTGTGGGAATCCTGCATAAAAACCAATCATGATGTGATGGTGAGAATGGCATTAGTGCCTCGTGTACTAGAGGCAAGAGGACTTGATGTAACTCCAGGGATGATGAAAAAGTTGCAAGCTGTAGGTGATCAGCAAACCGTCGATATATTGTCTATTATATTGCGTGATGAAATTGGTCATGTGCGGATAGGTTCACGTTGGTTTCATTATTGTTGCGAGCGGCGAGAGATTGAACCTGATGCTACGTTTTTAAGACTCATAGAAGAATATATGGATGGGTCGTTACGAGGTCCTTTCTATAAAGAAGCAAGGTTGCAAGCCGGTTTTTCTGAGAGTGAGCTAGAGGCATTAGCTAATTTATCACCATAGTGAAAAGATTTACCCGTCTGAATGATCGCTTCTGCTATTATTATTCAACCTAGTAAATGCAGTTGGGTCACAAAAGTCCAAGCAGGCTCTTGGCACATCTAGTAAAATAGAAAAGCATCTCATTAGCAATAAGGTGGCAATAAAATTTTTCTATTTTACTCTGTATGAGACCTTTGCACGAAAGGATGGCGAGAGAAAAATGAGCGTAATTTTCTCTATTTTTGCTAAAAAAGAGGGTAATAGCCGAGCTATTGGCCGAATTTTTAGCAGAAATAGAGATAATTCAAGCCATTTTTATCCGTCATATCTTTCGTGCAAAGGTCTCTGTATACCAATGTCTTACATGTATTTCGTGCAAAGGTCTCTTATAGAGACTCTAAGTAATACCTGAATTTGTGACTTCACTACGGAGGCTGTGAAAGTATTCAGAAAAGTTCCCCTCTTTGTAAAGAGGAGTTAGGGAGATTTAAAAAGTTGAAGATAAACAATGAAATATCAGTATATTACTAACTTGTTAAATCCCCTCAATCCCCCTTCACAAAGGGGGAGGCTAAAAGCGAATACTTTCACAGTCTCTACGGCATAGGGAATAAAATATTGATTCATCACGGGTTTTAAAAATGCCCGCTTACACTAAAGTATAATTGAGTACAGTAGTGCTCACTAAACGAAAGGTGAAGCTAAGGTTTTTAAAAACCCCGTGCTAAACCAATCTCTTATTCCCTGTTATCCGCATTGAAGTGACGGATTCAGGTAATAGAGATATTTATTAACTTAAATTAGGCTTACTCAGAAATGACTAAAGATTATAAAAAAGCGCCTGATAGTGACACATCATCGGGTAATTATGGGTGGATGTTTAGCGGAATAGCACTGGGCTTGATTGTAGGCTTAGGTATGTATTTCTACTCTAACCATCAAGCATCTTTAGCTCAAGCATCATCAAATACACAAGCAGAGCAAGCATCTGAAGATTCCGTAGACCCTGTAGCAATGTTTGGTGAAGATGGAAATGCGGTTGGTGGTGATGGGCTACAGGAACCAGACCCTATTTCTGTTGTTATAGATAGCGCAAGAGCCGAGCAGCAAGATCGCAATCGCGCAACCTTTAGTTACTATGCGGTTTTACCTAATTTAGAGTTAGATGTAGCGGTTAAACAATCAGAAAAAGATAAGCCCATAGAAGAGCGGAAACCCGTCGTTCTTAAGCCAGGTACACACATATTACAAATAGCTTCATTCAAAACTAAAGATCAAGCGTTAAGAGTACAGGCTGAGTTATCAAAGCAAAGCTTGGCAACGCATATCGAGCAAAAGAAAATTAAAGGTAGAACTTGGTTTCGTCTATTTGCAGGCCCCAGTGAGCAAGATGCTGATATTAACACATGGAAATCAGTCGTTGAGAAAGCTGGTTTTAGACCTTTGATTGTGAAAGTTCAATAATGCCAAAGATAAGCACGCTCCCAATTAAGCACGTTCGCAATAAAAAGGATTGTTGATATGTTGGACTGTTTCTAAGTGGCTAACCATCAACAAAGAAAAGGCCGCGTTATCACTCGTTATGGCGCCGAGCTACTCGTAGAAATCGATAGTGATAGTGAAAACGGCGGTAAAGAACTTATACGTTGTACCGCAAAGCGTAAATTCGATACCGTCGCCTGTGGTGATGATGTCGTGATAGCGCTTGCTGACCACGGCAATGCGCGCTTAATGGACATAGCTCCTCGAAAAAATGCACTGACGCGTCCAGATTACAGCCATAAGTTAAAGACCATTGCCGCTAATATTGATCAGCTGGTTATTATCATGTCGTGGCGACCTGATCCCTTCTGGGAGCTGTTAGATCGCTATTTAGTCACCGCACATTTAATGGATGCTAGCGCTGTTATTGTGATGAATAAGGATGATCTAGCAGATTCTTATGCAACCGATAAAGCCATAGAAAACTTGGCAGAATATTCGCAGATTGGTTATACCGTCCTCAAAACTGTTGCAGATGGCGGTGCAGAGCAAAGAGGAATGCAAGCTTTACAAAAGCAACTGGATAACAAAATCAATGTGCTAGTAGGGCAGTCAGGTGTAGGTAAATCATCCTTAGCAACTTTGTTGTTACCTGATGTAGAGATAGTGGTAGGTGAGGTGTCTGAGTCGGGAGAAGGTCGGCATACTACCACCACAACCCGTCTTTACGAGATGCCATCAGGCGGTAGTCTTATTGATTCTCCTGGTGTACGTGATTTTGTCTTGCCCGAAATGGATGAGTTGCAATTACGAGAAGGTTATCGGGAGTTCTCTGAATATAGCCCTTATTGCAAGTTCAACAATTGCAGTCATGCGCATGAGCCAGGCTGCAAAGTAAGAGAAGCATTAGACCAAGGAAAGCTTCCTCCTTATCGTTATAAACGATATTTAAAACTATTGTCAGGTATTCACTGAATTAATCTCAAGTCTCTGTATAATGAAAGCCCTGAAATATAAAAATAATTACTATTCAGTACATTGGGGCATTATGAAGTTATCTACAGGGTTAGTTACGCTACTATTTTCTATAGCGATTACGACCAACGGCACATTCGCGGCAAAACTTGACACACAACGTGATCAATTTGATGCTGTTTATAAAAAAATTAAACAAGGGAAAAGTACACGCACTTCTCACCTTAAGGACTATCCTTTATACCCCTATCTGGAATACGAGAAAATCCGTCGTAATCTTAAATCTACCTCTGAGAAAACTTTATTAACCTTTATAGATAACTATAAAAATACACCCTTGGCAGATGAGCTATGGTCGCATTGGTTAAGTCGTCTCGCACACAAGAAAAAATGGGAAAAAATTGTTGCTGTTTATTCACCCCTTGCAGCAGATACTTCCGCGAAATGTTATTACCTTGAAGCGCTCATGCATAAAGGTAATAAAGAGGCTGCAAAGTCTGCTCGTCATGATGCCATTGCGCTGTGGATGTCGGCAAAATCCAGGCCTAAAGCGTGTAATTCGCTTTTTGCACAATTGAAAAAATCCAGATCACTTAGCAAAGAAAAATACTGGCAGCGTATAGAACTGGCGGTTGATAAAGGTAATAGCAAGCTCGCTCGGGGTTTAGTGAAGTACTTACCTAAAGATGAGCAGAATATTGCCAGACAGTATGTCGTCTCACATAGAAGCCCACAAAAAGCACTAAAGAGTAAGTATTTGGGAAGTGGTCAATATTCAAGAAAAGTGATTGCTCATGCCGTTAAGCGTATCGCTCGAAAGAACTATAAAAAGGGTTATAGAACTTGGAAAAAATATAAAAATAAATATGCCTTTAGTGATCAAAAAAAGCATGAAGTCGAAGCTTATTTAGCAGTTCGGGCATCTTTTAATCATGATAAAGGTGCGTTGCATTCATTTAGCAAAATACCCGCAAAATATCGTAATGATGAAGCGAACATCTGGATGGCGCGTATGGCACTTCGCGAAGGCAAGTGGGGGCAGCTTAATCAAGCGATAGATGCGATGGGTGAAGAAGTCGCTCAGCAGGATATTTGGCAATACTGGAAAGCTCGTGCGAGTGAGAAAACAGGCGATACTGCATTAGCTGAAACGTTATTCCATAAACTATCTGAGAATGCTACGTTCTATGGATTCTTGTCTGCTGACCACTTGAACAAAAGTTATAAGGTGTTTGATAAACACAATCAGAGCTGGGAGAATTGTGCAGAAAACGTACAAATCGTTTCACCAGTTTTTAGAGCGATGGAATGGTTTAAGCTAGGTAAAGATTCTCTAGCTTACAAAGAATGGTTCTGGGCGCTTAAGCACATGAATAAAGACGGCAAGCTTGCTGCTGCCGCGCTAGCACTAAAGCTTGAGAAGCCTATTCTAGCAGTTCGTTCTGTGGCAAAAACCAAAGATTGGAATCAAGTAGGTTTGCGCTTCCCTCTGCTTTACAAAAAGCTAATTACAGAGATGAGCGGGAAGAATGAAGTTAACCCAGCTTGGGTGTACGGTATTATGCGTCGTGAAAGTGTGTTCAATAAAGGAGCAGTATCTGGCGCGAGAGCGATGGGCTTAATGCAACTATTGCCCTCTACTGCACGAGATGTGGGTAGAAAACTGGGGCTAGCTAAAGTACGCAAAAGTGATTTGTTAACACCTAAACTCAACATCAAATTAGGAAGTGCTTATTTAAGTAGTATGTTGGATGATTTTAATGGTAGTTATGTGAAGGCAACGGCTGGTTATAATGCAGGGCCAAGTCGCTCAGTAAAATGGACGCCCGATAAAACCATTGAGGCCGACCGTTGGGTAGAAAGTATACCTTTTAGAGAAACGCGAAAATATGTTCGTGCGGTAATGGCGTATACTACTATTTATGATCACAAGTTAACCGATGGGAAAGGAATGCGTATTTCAGATCGGTTAAAACCTGTGAAGTCTCGAAGCATAAATTAACGTAACTGCTCAGCTTACCCTCTACTTTGCTCAATAGCTGCGTCGCCTACAGGGATGTAGGTGAGGGGCGAGAGCAGGACGCGGTAGCTTTGAAAGTGCTCATTTATATCATAAACTGCGCGCTTCACCTTGCTTTTGAACAAAGTAGAGGGCAATCTGAGTAGTTACAAATTAACTTTAATGAAAGAAATGCACAGCCCCCCTACAAGTTTAAATAGTAAGCAACACCCTGCTCTAACGCAGCAACATAAAAGGGCTAAGCAAAAAGGCGTGGCACTGATTACTGCGCTTGTTATTACCGCGATTGCAGTCACACTTGCGGCAACGTTAGCTTATCGTCAGCAAGTTAGCATACGGCTTTCGGGTAACTTAGCGGCATTAGAGCAAGCCTATCAGTATGCAACAGGCATGGAAGATTGGGCGGGTGTGATCTTGCGAAATGATTTGCAGGATAACAACATTGATACGCTAGATGATGATTGGGCTACTCTGATCCCACCTATTCCAATACCTGGTGGGCATATGAATGGCCAGTTGTTTGATTTGCAAGCGAGACTTAATCTTAATGATATGCTTGAGACGGTTCCCGTTAATGGGCAAAACAGACAACAACCTGAAGCGTTACAAGTAGAGCGTTTAAAAAACTTATTTACCCAATTGAAGTTAGAAGAGCCTGATCGGTTAGTTGATAATGTTATTGACTGGATTGATGACGATGAAAAAGAACATAATTTTGGTGCAGAAAGTTCTTATTACCGATTATTGGAGCAGCCTTACTTAGCAGCGAACTCTAGTTTGGTTTCAGCGTCAGAGTTAGGTTTGATTAAGGGATTTAATGGCACTGTGACAAATGATAAGGGTAAGGAAGAAAAGATATTAAAGAAGCTCAAGCCTTTTTTAAGTACATTGCCTGCTAAGAAATTAGCCGTGAATGTAAATACAGCACCCTTTGAGGTATTATATGCACTTGGAAATGTTGATGAAAAACAGGTTAATGATGCCATTACTGATCGTAAAGAAAAACCATTTCCAAACGTCCAAGATTTTGTTCGCTCATTGGGGTTTGCAAATGAGCCCAGCAAATTTCCGACAGATCGGTTAGGCGTTAGCAGCAGCTATTTCTTGTTACAAGGGATGGTACAGATAGGTAAGGTAAGAGTTTTTATAAATAGCGTTATACATCGTGATAATACAGGGCGAACCCGTGTTATCAGTCGAGAATTTAGTGAAAGCTAAGAATAACGACTCAGCTTGTCCCTGAAATCCGCCATTTCTGTGTTAAAAAATGATTATTTACACGTGTAAACTTACATTTTTACCTTGAACTGACGAATCTCAGGAATAACCTTGTGCAGTTACTATTAATTGTTGCAAAAGTTTTTACATACAAGCACCGCCTTCGACTCCGCTCAGGCTACAGAGTAGCACCCTGAGCGGAGTCGAAGGGCGCGGTTTTTACTGAACATACTTTTGCAACTATTAATACCACCCTTTGACTACTCGTTGAGTAGTTATAATTAGAGAGAATTAGGATTAAATAAGCATGCAATGGCTCATCATCAAATCATCCTCACTTGAAGCAGAAACGGTTGAGTACGCGTTGTTGGGTAAAGATCAACAGCAGGATAACTTTTCTCGCTCAGGGTGGTCGCAACTCAAAGGACTAAGCCGTGGTAAGCGAGTCATTTTGCTTATTCCAACTGAAGATGTAGTGCTTAATAGTGCGGACATTCCTGCAAGCAATCAAAAACTACTGACTAAAGCCGTTCCTTATGCCTTGGAAGATAGCTTAGCGGAAGATATTGATACCTTGCATTTTGTGCATTATCGCGAATCGGATCAAAAAGATGTCAACATCTTGGCTATTAATAAAACCTTGCTACAACAATGGATTGATAAGCTCAAGCAACATGAATTAAGCGCTCACTTTATCCTGCCTGATGTTTTTGCCTTGCCGATTGAAGTTGATGCGGTAACGCTAAGCATGGCGCTTGATCAGCCCAGAGTATTGGTAAGAGACAGCGCCTTCTCAGGTTTCGCCAGTGACTATGCGTTGATTTCAGCGCTATTACCCTCAGTACTTGAAGCATCTGAAGCGAAAACATTGCTACTGGATAAACCTGATAATCTCGAATTAACCATACCTGAGGGTATAGCCGTTAAAGCAGGTAATCTTAGCCATACCTGTAGCGATAGTTTGCTACAAACACTACCTTTAAACTTATTGAATCGCTTTGCTCAGGAAGGCAGTGGTGATATAGCAAAGTATCTCGAGCCGTGGAAAAGTGTTGCAGCGCTTATCATGGCTATAGCAGGTTTATGGGCGGTGAGTATAGGCATGGAAAATTATCGTTTGAATCAGCGATTAGAGGGTTTAAATAGCAGCATTACCCAAATCTACCAAGCTACTCTCCCAGGTGAACCCATTGATGATGATTACGGTGTGCTGCACAGTATTATGTCAGAAAAGCTAAAAGCACTTACCTCAAATGGAACGACAAAAGCCAATTCTCCACTAGAAATATTGGCGAGCATTGCCGCAAAAATAAAGCAGCATAAAGGCATTACGGTCTCAACGGTAAGGTTTGATGATAGTGGCTTAAACTTGGCTATTACCGCCCCTTCTCTTTCCTTGCTTGAGAAGTTTCGGGCTGCGGTGGATACCGATACGATGAATGCTGAGGTAATTTCATCAACCTCTTCTGCCAATAAAGTTGAATCAACGCTTTTGATTAAGAAGGTGAGTCTATGAAGCAAGCAATACAACAATGGCTATTGATGCTCAATCCGCGCGAAAAAGTAATGGTTTTTGGTGGTTTAGGGTTGGCACTACTTATATTCCTATGGGCCGGTGTCTGGGAGCCTTTGAATAAAAAGCACCTTGTTTTGGAAACACACATTCAAGAAAGAGAAAATGAATTACGTTGGATGCAAATGGCGCAAGGCAACATTCAACAAGCACAGAACAATAGGACAGAGCAACCTTTACAAGCACCCAGCAATCCTTCTCGGGTGATTGAAAGCTCTTTGCAAAAATATAGTCTCAAGACAGGCTTAAAACAAATGAGTGGTAGCGATATCATCAGGCTTTCATTAAAAGAGGTGAATGTTGATAATGTGATGAAGTTTTTGGATGACTTAGAAACCCGATATAATCTGCGTATTCTAAAAATGGATATCAAGCCACTAGATAAAAAAGGCTCCGTCAATGCAAGCCTTAGAATAGGGAAATAAAAATAGGCACATCATAATGAGAAAATTAATAATCCTGAGCGTGGTTGTCTTTATACTTGCCGTTCTATTTAAAACACCTGCTCGTGTTATCTCCGCACAATTGCCTAAGAACTCGCCCGTTTCGCTACAAGGTGTCAGTGGTTCTTTGTGGGAAGGTAAAGCTGCACAAATCAATGTGGATGGAGTAAACCTTGGCGAAGTCAACTGGACAGTGAATCCTCTTGGTCTATTAACAGGAGCTGCTAAGGGTGATTTTCATATACAAGGACAAGAGTTAAAAGCAGATGGAAACTATCAAATTTCCCTTGGTAAGGTACTAACCGTCGATAAAGCAACTTTTTCAACAACAGGTCGTTTTGTCAATAAGCTTCAAAGATATGCTCGTTTGGATGGTGATTTTCGTGGCTCTATTGATCATCTGGAAATGGAGATTAATGAGGTTTTAGCTCCCCCCGTTGTTTCTGGTTTGATCAACTGGGAGCAGGGTAGTGTATCTAGTCCGATAAAATTAGCGGAAGGTAACTATCAAATAAAAGTAGAGCCAGAGTCAGAAGGTCGATTAGTTGCCAAGATCACCGCAAATGATGCACCTGTAGATATCAAGGGCGATGTGGTGCTAGATAGTCAGTGGCAATATGAAACAAACCTGAAAATAAAAACAAAGCAACGTGGGGCAAGCATACAAGGAATGCTTTCTATGGCAGGACGACCTCAGCCTGATGGATATATTCATGTGAAAGAAAAAGGACGTCTTTTTTAGTATCTGTTGCTCTATATCAGTTGGGAAAAAGGATCGAAGTTACTGAACTATGAAGATACGACTTACTTTCACGTGTTTTAGGGGATATTAGGTTTTAGAAGTCTTGTGAACCAATTATATTCATAATTTGAACCACGCCATCCTCAATAAGAAAGTATATTGTATCAACGCCACAAACACTATGTCTGTACCCTTTTCGGATATGGTCAACAGACTGATACATGAGTGGATTCCTGGCTATTTTCTCAAACCTATCAAACAAAGCATTATAGTATTTGTCTGCTTGTTCTACATCCCAGTTTTCAATTCCATGACGATATATTCTTCGTAAATCTTCTTTAGCATCTTGGCTTAATCTATAACTTCCCATCATGGAGTAATTCATCCTTGAATTCTGTTAATATCTCATCACGGGTTTGGTTAACAAAACCACTTCTTTCAGATTTGATAAGCTTGGCACGTATAAAATCTAACTCTTCCTGTTTGCCGCGTGCTCTCCTAATAAGGTCATTAACTACTTCACTTTTACTTGTATATTCCTTGCTTTGAACTTGAGCCTTTAGCCAGTCATCATTTGGCATTGTTAATGTAATGCTTTGTCTTGCCATCACCTTATTCTCCATTGCTATTACAGTGGTTCAATAATACACCATATTTACATCAGTTGAAATATACTAGATTTTTAGTTTTTACAGTCGTTTAGAATTACTTGAATAATGCCTTTGCTTTGAAATTTCATAACAATAGTATTCTTCCACTCCGTTACTCAGTATTTTTCTTTCTATGTGAGTGAACGAAGCTCCAAGCTTTTTTATTGCTTTTTGTGAGCGTATATTTGTAGGGTCTGCATGTAACCATATTTTATTAACTGTCTCAAAAGCATGATCTATCATCATTTTCTTCACTCTCTTATTAGTCTCACCTCCCCAGTATGCTCTGCCTATGAACGTATACCCTATTGCCACTTCTTTCTTTTCAGAGTCATACTCATAATATCTTGATGATCCGACTATTTTCCCTGTTTTTGTCTCGGATATTTTTAATGCGTGGTTTGAGGATAATGCATCGTCAAACCACTGTTTGAAAATATTTCGCTTATATCTGTTTTTACTAGGATGGCCTGCCCACAGTAACTTATCCGATGCTACTTCATATAAAAGTTCAAAATCGTTCTTATTGAGTAAGCTTATGGATATTACTCCATCAGATAAGTCGGGTATAAAGTCAAAAGCCATTATTATGTGTGATTTTTAATATGATGTTGGGTACTTGGGGAGCTAACTATTAACTTGAGACCTTTACATGAAAAAATTCAAACCATTTTTTAGTGAGCTTGCCGTTTTATCAGAATGGTCAACTCAACTCACTCAATTATAAGGCTTGCTATATCCGTCATATCTTTCGTGCAAGGGTCTCAATAAAAAAGTAGAGTGAGCAAGACTTCAGCTTATTGTGGTTTACTTTCGTTAATCTCTTTTTGGGTAGGTTTTTCGACAGGTTTGTTCGATGAATAATCTCTACAGTCTGCGGTAGGACGAGTTTTTGGATCATTCACGAAGTGACTAAATAAAACAACACTACATGCTTTTCTATCCATCACACTATGAGAGATATTGGGAAAACTAAAGAACTGTGAGTTAGGGTACTGCGCTAAAATATCATCAGCCCAATCAATAGGCGTAACGGGGTCATCCTCACCTGCAAAAATCAAAACGGGAACATTGGATTCTTTGGTAAGTTCTTTAATATTAACGGTTTCACCTTTATGACCCCAAATATCACAAGCATCATATTCCGTCGATAAGTAAGGCATTAGTCTGGGGTATTGTTTATAAATCTCAGTCATTTCCTCACTGTTTGTTGTAGGGTTATCTTTGCATTCAATAATACGAAAGACCACTTCACTGACTGACTCTTGAAGTCGGGACTGTAAGTAATCGTTAATATACTCACTGAGTAATTCCTTATCTCTGCGATGAAAAGCATCAATGACAGCGGGTAAGTCGTATAAACTGCCTGATTCGTATTGGCTATCAAATATGAGGTCAATAAAGGCTTCATCATCGAAGATAACATTAGCTAAAACCAGATGAGGGCCTGTAGCATCAACCATCATCGGATTTTTCCTCAAATCAGCGACGGTTTCCCAGAACATAACTTCGATATTACCGAAGTCTCGTTTACACGAGGCTTGCTGATCACAAAAAGAAAATACTCGTTTAAGACTAGCATCCAGTAAAGCAGGCCATTCTTTGAAGAAATGCTTCTGAATCGGGTAAACAGAGTCAAGTACCATGCTTCTAACTCGACCTGGATATTTTTGCTCAATAGTAATAGCCAAACGTGTACTGTAAGACACCCCTTGCAAGTTCCAAATAGGGTACTTAAGTGCATCCATTAAATCATGGACATCTGCTGCACTGTATAGGGTACTGATTTCATCAACAGGAAGGCGCTGCTTCTTCATGTTGTTATAGCAGTTTTGCAGTGCTGACAAACTTTTATTGTTTTTCTCTGAGGATGGCATGTTGTGAACAAAACTGTCACGAGTCACTTGATGATACTCAGGGCAGGTCAGCTTGGGTTGGCTAAGCCCTGTTCCTCGTTGGTCGAATAAGACCAGATCACGTTTAAAATCATTTTCTTCGAACCAGTTAAGCCAATAACCAGTGATTTGCTCTTCCCCCAAGCCTGCGCCAGAACCAGGTCCACCAGCCATATAGAGAATAGGATCATTTTTGCGACCATAACCTTGATATCGGAATACAACGACAGGCAGTTTGAATGAAGAAGGCTTATCCTTTGCTTCAGGAGCCGTGTGCAGATAGGCGCAGTTCACGCCTCTAGGTGCTTTAAACCAACACTCTTGCCAAGTGAGACGTGCACCATTTTCTAATGTCACATCACTTTTTGCTTGTTGAGCTGCGTTCTCTTGAGTGATTTGATATGTAAAGAATATAGCTAATACAATTAAGATGAATGCAACGATGGTCAGAAAGGTTTTGCGCATGTTTAAAGTTAGTGATAAGAGGTTGCGCGAAATAGTAACAACTTTGTGTATGTTGTCAATCTTTATAGAGTTCAACAAAATAACTTATAGCCTTGTAAAAAAAGCATAAGTTTTTCTAATTGATGACTCTCTTTATGGTATCAGTGAGCGACTGGTATTATTGGTAGGTGTTTCATGTAGTGCTTGTGCCACTCATTGAGTTATCGTGAAGACTGCATCATACTAGCTGGATGTATAAAAAACCACGTTATGATTTCACCTCTTTTGAGCTTTCCTCCGCACTCTTGTCGGCTGTAGAAAAAGTTGGCTACACGCGCCCCACAGAGATTCAAGTAGATGCCATTCCTGCCATATTGGAAGGCGGTGATGTGTTAGCGAGTGCTGAAACAGGATCGGGGAAAACCACAGCATTCGTGCTGCCATTGTTGCAAAAGATCATCGAACAAAAAGAAGAGGATGGTTGGATAGCAGCAAGAGGTCGGCATGTTCGTGCTTTGATCCTTGTACCCACGCGTGAGCTGGTTATCCAGATTCGTGAAGAAGTGAATAGACTGTCACAAGATATTCAGCCAGAAGTACGTTGCTTAAGCGTGTATGGCGGCGTCAAAATGGATTCACAAATCAGAGCAATGAAAAGTGGTGTTGATGTGCTTATATCAACACCAAGCCGCCTGCTCGAATTAACCGAAGAACATGCCTTAAAGTTTAACAAACTACAAACCGTAGTGATTGATGAAGCGGATCGGCTAATAGACACCCACTTTAAAGATGATATCGAAGCCGTATTAA
>JALXAX010000056.1 GCA_026991755.1 Thiotrichaceae bacterium
CCGATAATACTTTATTAATAACATGGTAATACTCAATTCTTTTTTTACGACTATGTGTATTATAGTTGACCTTATCTGTTATCAAGTTAACAGACTCCTCACCTGAAACATCTGCTATTTTATTTAAGCCTTTCCATTCCCAAAACCCCATTGCAGTTATTAGCCCAACATCCGTATTTAATAGTCCATACGGATTACTCACTATATTTACATTATTACTTGGGAATTTTTCATTAATGATATCATTAACTTTTTTGTAATTACCCTTCCATGTCAATTGGATAAACCCACGTCCTTTAAAATCCAAACCAGACTGACATCCTCCCTGTACACGCTTAAAATATCCTTTAGGGTTATCACTACAATATACTCTTTTAGCAATTCCTATTTCTTGAGGTAACTGCGAATAATACCATCTACCTCTTTTAGAATATGTAGCCTTATCAGTCTCATTTAAAGCATTATATTTAGATCTGGTAATCCTTTTATAACCCAGCAATCCAGCTTCACTCGGATAATGATTAAAATACCGACCAAATATACCCTTTAATGCACCAACAGAATACCACAGGCTTTCTTCTTTACCTCGTAACCCATCTCCTACCTCGGTTTTCACTTGAGCCAAAAAGTGTGCTATCCGTTGCTTTGATGTTAATTCAAAAACACTACAATATTTATTAAACGTTGATAAGAACTCATTCCTTGCACTAGTTGTTGAAGTTGGAAATATTTTCTTCAAATGTTCCATTTCTAACCCACAACTAGTAGTAAACGCATACTCCCATAAAATATTACTACTATCATTATTACTGTACAGCGTCAGTGCCAGATAATCCTCTGCTTGCAGATTGTCTAACTGGCTTAACTGGGTAAAACGAATACGCCCCTCTTCCGTTATGACAGCCTGTATTTCTTCTCCATTAAGTGCAAATACCAGCTCCCTATCCCCATTATAGCTATAAGCTTGTAATGCTGAAAATTCCGATTCTGTAAGGCTATATAGAAGTTCAAGTGTTGAGTCACTCTGACTAATAACAGGTTCTTCTTCCAGATAGATATCAACCGTTGTGCCATCACTTTGGGTACGGATAATTTCACTAACTTCCAAATCGTAAATACTAAGCTGAAACTCTGGACGATAAAACCATTGGTAGACGGGTTCTGGTTTTGGCAAGATGGCGTTACTTTCTATAGCTTGTTCCCAGTTTTGTAAGCTTTGTTGTGTGGCTTGTTGATCAAATACGGGGACTTTAAAGGGTACAAATTTTTCAGGACGATAGCGAAGTATATGCTCCCCAGCGCTTTCATCTGCTTTAAATTCACTGGATAGGTCTGGGTTGCGGTTTTTGGGTTCACCACTAACATGGACATAGAGGTGTTCTTCTCCAAAGGTTAAGCCTGCTAGCCTGACGATTTGTGTTTGTCTGCCCGGTTTAATTTCAAAATGTGCCAGACTATTACCAATGAGTGATGCGCCTTGTACGGGAGTCAGTTTGTTGTCCGGGCTTGTTCGTGCCAAGCGTCCGGTATATCCGTAACCATTTAATGCTTCGGGTAGTGGACTACCATCATGATCCAGCCATTCGGTATAGAGCAGAATGCTTCTGTCTGTGGTGAGTCCTGCACCTTCGCTACCGATATTTTGTTCTCTGGTTTGCCCTTGAGAAAATCCTTGTGCGACTTCGCTGTTCCTTCTTGCCCAGACTTTGAGGTTGGGTGGGCGCATGATGATGTTGTCTATATCAAAATCAATACGTTGCGTTGCTTCGCTTCCAGCCGGTTTGACTTCAGTGCGAACGCTACCAAGGTAGCCTGTCGTACGATTAATAGCGATAATACGAACGCTTTCACCGATGCGTAGGTGGTCTGCTTTGCGCTCGTAGAACTTGGGGTTCATATGGCTGGCAACTTGCCAAGCGGTAAACCCTCGCTCTCCTTGTGGGCCGTAGCGCCTAAAAGAGGAATATGAACTGAAGCCGTAGTAGTTACGGCTTTCATTTTTATTGACAATAGGGATGGTATAGTTGAAAGCATCATTGATGGTGGTAAGACTACTGGCACGATAAAGTTCTTCGAACTTGATACCTCGACGTTCGGTGATGAGAGTGCCATCGGATTCACGAATGACGTAAATATCGGTATTTTGTAGGTCATTTTTGTTAATCTGACGAAGTAATGCTCTATTTTTGAAGTCTCCACTATTATCGGTAGTACTGACGTGTGTTGTGTCGTATTGAGTTTTTTCTGTCTCACTGACACTGACATTCTCCAACTGGGCTTTACCTGCGAGTACGATGATATCGATTGGAAAATCAATGGGGTTTACTGGCCGCGAGATATTAGCTTCTATCGCTACCAGTGAGGGATACAAAAGGCCGTTCAGTGATAAAGCACTGCCTAGCCCGCCTATGAACGTAGCACTCAAGCCTGAGCAATAATCATATTTATAGCGGGTAAACGTATAGGGGAAAGTAGTGCCACCCCGTGGATTGAAGCGTGTGTAGTTGAGTTTGACGGTTACCGGATAGGTAAATTCATGCTGAAAGCCAGGACAAAACATATAATAAGGTATTCTGTATTTTCCTTCTTCATCGGTGCTCACTTCTCGTGCACCCGTTACCCAGAAGCCAGGTGTCACAGTGACCCCTGCTAGTGGGCGGACAAACTGATAGCCGTTTCTTTGTATCGAGTTACCATAGCCCAGTTCTTGAGGATGACCTTCATCATCGGTGAGAAAACTGGCCATGTAACCAATGTTTCCCTCCGAAATATATTCATCTGGAATAGTACCATTTGCATAGACCAGCATAGAAACACCTGTAAAAGGGCTAGTGCGCCTGAAATCAAGGGGTGATTCTAATAAAACTAACTGGGAGCCATCTACCATCAGTTGACGTTGCTCAGCTCCTCTCACTAAAACATGAGTGGTGCTGGGAGATAATTCAGGCTTATTGGTTGGAAAGGTTAGTGCTAAATAGTCACTATATGTAAGTACCTCTGCATCTTGATAGTCGGCTGTAATGATTCTGTAGGTATCACGTATCGCATTAGCTTGCTGGCTTGAGAAGACTCTTGCGCTTTTTAGTTCATCACTATTGATCTCTACTGGAAAAGGCGCTTCCGTTATTTGCTTACCCGTATCATCATAAGCAGCGTAATAACGATTACCTGAATCGCTGACGATTAAGTCACGAGTAAATACGGTTCCGTAGAAGCTACTTCGGGTAGGGGTATATGCCTGTCCCACAAGAGGTAGTATTAGTAAAAGGAGTAATAAAATCCCTTTTGCTTTATAGGCAATACGAATAGTCATATCATTTGAGCTTTTGAAGCTTTTCGGTTCATGATCAGTTATTTCTATTCAGTTGTTCCAATGCGGCGTCTCGCATCGCTTCTCGTGCCTGTCTCACTTTAACCATCAGTTGTGACAGATTGAGTTTATCTTCACTGTAATCTTTGAGTGCTTGCTGTGCTTCTTCTGGCATGAGGGTATAACCCATGGCATCAAGGGTTTGATAATGGGTGATGCCAATGCTACGAACACGGTGTCCGTTGATGATCCCTACACCCATTGGCACAATCTGGTTGGCTGTTTTATTTCGTCCGACTAGTAGCACGTAGGTGTTATTGGGGGGTATATGTTGATAGCTCTGGTTGAGTTTTGGAATTTCCAGATCTATTTTTAGTGATCCGTTGACTTCAATACCACTGGGCTGGATGCCGTATAACCATAGTGGAGCCACTTCTGGATTTAGCGGATAGAGTATCTGGCTAAAGGGATAGAACTGGGCTTGGGCATTACCGCTTAGTTTGGAGTCTGGGAATAACAGGCTAGCCTGAGTCAAATCCAGTATGACATTATTTTGAAGGAGTTTATTAATTGTACCGCCCGATATAGGGGCGAAAGGAATGTCTTTATTGAGTACAGGAATACGCACAACGCCCTGATCATTTTGTCTACCAGCTTGCAAATTAATGGTTCGATTGAGTGTGCCGTATTTGATGTCTTTCATGCCAGAGTTGATACTAAGTGTGTAGCTTCCTCCAGACAGGTTATCTTGTGCCTGTTCGCTATAGCCAAAGGCATATGCCCCATCTTTGTTCGTAGTGGTACTACGGTTGAGTTCTGGTAGGCTGACAGTCATTCCATCGATGGGTTGGTCGAACTGGTCGTGGATTATGCCATTGATGAAGGTGGGTAGGCTTCGTGTATGGAACTGGTTTCTTTGCAGGCTGGTACCGTCGTATTCAATGTCAATGAATATATTTGCATCGTAGGCAAAGTCTCTGCTGGGGTAGTAAGCGATAAGTTTGTCCCCAGGAAGGATGGCGAGTTTTCCCGTCACCGTTTCATGGCTACGGTTAACCGTTTGTAGCTGATAGCCTTTGGCTTGCAGGGCATCGACGCCTAGTTCATCTGCATCTACCCAAGTCTGGCCGTGAGCGGTCTCATAAACGTTAAGAGTGAGCTTTTGCAGGTCTATGGCACGGTTAAAAGCAATGGAAATGAAACTGTTGGGTTCAATATATTCATCACCATTGGCAGGGGTGATGGATAAGACTTCAACAGGGACAGAAACAAGTGCTTTTAGGGTTAATCGTTGCTGACTTTGGCTGATCAAGTTACTGTCTTGATCCAATGCTTTAACGATTAACTGATAATTTCCCACATCAGCAGGAAGTGTGAGGACTCCGGCTCTCAGGCTAGCTTCTCCGGTAAGTGTTGTACTGGTTTTTTCTACACCATTGGCATCTTTGATTATGGCGATTAGTTGATTTACAGAGGCTGTTTCACCGTTAATTCGAGCGGTGATGTTAAGGGTCTGAGTGTCTCCTGTCGTAAGCAGCTCTGCATCCGTAGTTGGAGACAAGATGTCAACGGTGGTGGTTGCCTCATAGTTCAACAGGTATTCTTCAATAGTGGTATTACCAGCCTGATCAGTTGCCTGGATGATAATGGATGTAGGTGTGTTGACGGGTAAGGAGAGTATCGCACTAAACTGATATTCGCCCGTTACGTCTGTTGGGACAAGACCAATGGGAGTATCATTGATCAGCAAGGAAGATAGACGGTCATCACTAACAATGCCACTTAGCTCATAAGGCTGATCGGTAATGAGATTTTGTGTGGGAGCACTTTGCAAGTTTTGCGTAATGCTTAGTTGGGGCGCTTGCTGGTCGTTATAATAAGTAAAACGTTGTGTACTTCGTTTTTCATTATTATCTTCAGCTATAAGAGTTACTTGTAGTTCTGTTTCTATACCTGCAAAACTCATAGGATACTGGAAACTATAATGCCCATTTTCTAACGGTGTAATGCTCGCCTCATGTGTGTTTATCGTCAATGAGTTTAAACCCGAAGGGGCGTCTATTTCACCCACTAGTGTAAAGGAGCGTGAGCTTATCCTGCTTTCTGGAGCCGGTGTTATATTGATAACCTTAGGTGCTATTTGCTGATCTTCTTTAGGTCGATAGATCACGCTGAGTTGAGTTTCAGTACTTTTGTTATCAGCATTTGCCTGAATGATAAAGTTATTGCTACCTTCGGTTAAGGTAAGCGTCTCTGACTGGAAGGTGAAACGGGTATTAATCTCAGTATCACTGATAATGGCTGACTGCCCGTTAATGGTAATGTGCTTGTTCAATACGGGCTGGTTGCTTTGTAGCATGCCTCGAATAACCAGTTGTGCCTTATCTACAATGGCTCCCGTTGCTGGGTAGGTTAAAGAGAGTTCTACGTCTTGTTCGATGACGTTACGCTCAACCGTTAATGCTAGTCGTTGCAGGTTACCCGCAATGTCTGTCGCCTTGAGTGTTAGGTGGTTAAAGCCTTTTTCTAGCGGTGCTGTGACTTGCCATTGGTTACCGGTTAGGTTGACGTAGAGTATTAGCCCTGCATATTGGTCATTGTTTAGTTCGATACTTGCCAGACCGCTATCTGCATCACTGACTGTGCCTGACAGAGTAATGCTATCTGCATCCGTACTGCGATTAGTATCACCACTTAGCGTGAGTATGGGTTTTGTGGTGTCTTGCTGGCTGTTGTTGTCATCTGGATCAGTTCCTGCACTTTCTTCATCCAGATTACTGATGCCATCACCATCACGGTCTGTATCCGCATTATCGCCAATGCCATCACCATCCAGATCCGCATATTCTTGTGCATCATCAGGGAATAGGTCATTTTCATTGTTGACACTATCGCCGTCTCTGTCGGGATCTGAGTTGTCCCCTATTCCATCTTGATCCAAATCAGTGGTTTCATTCGGGTCGTTTGGAAATACATCATGGATGTCGGGTACGCCGTCTTGATCGGTATCTTTGAGGATCACGGTAATACTAACCGTGACAGGTATTGAGTCTGCTTTTCCATCCGTGGCTTTGAAGGTGAAGCTATCTTCACCTAAATAATCACTGGTTGCCGTGTAAATAAGGTTAGGAATTATACCTGTCAATGTGCCATGTACTGGCGGAGTGATTATTTTATATTGAATATTATCGTCTGTATCTGCGTCGGTGGCGACGAGTGTGATAGGGGTTGCGGTATCTTGTTCTGCCGTTAGTGATTGGGATGTGGCTACCGGAATAGCATTGACAACCAAGCTAATCGTGGTGGCTGTTGATGTCGCATTACCATCATTAGCTGTGAAGGTAAAGCTGTCTGCACCGTGGTAGTTTGCATGGCTGGTGTAGATGATGTCGGGTGCTGTACCACTGAGTGAGCCATTCTCAGGTTGACTGGCTATGCTATAACTCAATGTTTCTGTTTCTATATCTGTACCCGATAAGGTGATATTGAAGGCTTTGCCACTGTTGACGTTCAAGCTTTGAGGTGTGCCTTCAGGTCTGTCGTTAACAGGGTCAATAGTTATCGTGATAGTCGCTGGTGCGGATGTCTCGCTACTGTCTTTTACTACGAAACTGATCTGATCTTCACCATAGAAGTTGGTAGCCGGTGTGTAGGTCAGGTTAGGAGCATCACCACTTATTGTGCCATTGTCAGGAAGCTGTGTAATTTCAAATGCTAAAGCATCACCGTCGATATCATCTCCTGTTAGAGTAATGTCTAATGTGTCATCTTCATTCAGGCTAACTGTTTGAGCTGTTGCTGTAGGTTTGTCGTTAATCGCATTAACGCTAATATCGATATTGGCAGGTTCTGAAGCTGCCGTGCCATCTGAAACGGTAAAGCTGAAGCTATCTGTACCGTTGTAGTTTTCATTAGGTGTGTACGTCAGATTCGGGGCTTCGCCGGTGAGCTGACCATTCGTGGGTTGAGTACTGATGGTATAACTTAGATGATCACCATCAATGTCTTCACCCGTAAGCACAATCGCTACGGTAGCATCTTCATCCAGACTCACACTCTGAGACGTTGCTGCTGGTGTGTCATTGATGGCATTAATCGTTATGCTGACTGTTGCAGGTTCTGAGGTTGCTGTGCCGTCTGAAACGGTGAAGCTGAAGGTGTCTGTGCCGTGGTAGTTTTCATTTGGGGTATAGGTGAGGTCAGGTGCTGTTCCTGATAATGTACCATTGGCTGGTTGAGTGGTTACTGCGTAGCTTAAGGTATCACCGTCAATATCACTACCCGTTAGCACTACTATCTGAATGCTATCTTCATCCAGTGTTATATTCTGTGCTGTGGCTTCTGGTGTGTCGTTTATGGCATTAATGGTTATGCCGATATTGGCGGGTTCTGAAATTGCCGTGCCATCTGAAACGGTGAAGCTGAAGCTATCTGTACCGTTGTAGTTTTCATTTGGGGTATAGGTAAAGTTAGGCGCTTCTCCTGATAATGTGCCATTGGTTGGTTGCGTGGTTACTGCGTAGCTTAAGGTATCACCGTCAATATCATTACCCGTTAGCACTACTGTCAAAGAGCTATCTTCTTCCAGTGTTAAATTCTGTTCTGTGGCTTCTGGTATGTCGTTTATCGCATTAACCGTAATACCAATGCTGACAGGTTCTGAAGTTGCTGTGCCATCTGAAACGGTGAAGCTGAAGCTATCTGTACCGTTGTAGTTTTCATTTGGGGTATAGGTAAAGTTAGGCGTTTCTCCTGATAATGTGCCATTGGTTGGTTGAGTGGTTACTGCGTAGCTTAAAGTATCACCATCAATATCATTACCCGTTAGCTCTACTGTCAGAGTACTATCTTCATCCAGTGTT
Source organism: Thiotrichaceae bacterium (assembly GCA_026991755.1). Taxonomy (GTDB): domain Bacteria; phylum Pseudomonadota; class Gammaproteobacteria; order Thiotrichales; family Thiotrichaceae; genus HyVt-477. The sequence goes on from JALXAX010000056.1 coordinate 8,173, forward strand.
ATATTCTGTGCTGTGGCTTCTGGTGTGTCATTTATCGCATTAATCGTAATACCTATACTGGCAGGTTCTGAAATTGCCGTGCCGTCTGAAACGGTAAAGCTGAAGCCATCTGCTCCGTGGTAATTTTCATTCGGGGTATAAACCAGATCAGGTGCTGTTCCTGATAATGTGCCATTGGCTGGTTGACTGGTTACTTCATAAGTCAGTGTGTCACCATCAATATCATTACCCGTTAGCACTACTGTCAAAGTGCTATCTTCATCCAGTGTTATATTCTGTACTGTAGCTTCAGGTGTGTCATTTATCGCATTAATCGTAATACCTATACTGGCAGGTTCTGAAATTGCCGTGCCGTCTGAAACGGTAAAGCTGAAGCTATCTGATCCATTGTAGTTTTCATTTGGCGTATAAGTAAGGTCAGGTGCGGTTCCTGATAATGTGCCATTGGCTGGTTGGTTGGTTAGTTCATAACTCAGAGTATCACCGTCAATATCATTACCCGTTAGCGCTACTGTCAGAGAACTATCTTCATCCAGTGTAATATTCTGTGCGGTGGCATCTGGTGTGTCATTTATAGCATTAACCGTAATACCAATACTCGCAGGTTCTGAAGTTGCTGTGCCGTCTGAAACGGTGAAGCTAAAGCTATCTGCTCCATGGTAGTTTTCATTCGGGGTATAAGTAAGGTCAGGTGCGGTTCCTGATAATGTGCCATTGGTTGGTTGAGTGGTTAGTTCATAAGTCAGTGTGTCACCATCAATATCGCTACCCGTTAGCACTACTGTCAGAGAACCATCTTCATCCAGTGTTATATTCTGTGCTGTGGCTTCAGGTATGTCGTTTATCGCAGTAACCGTAATACCAATGCTGGCAGGTTCAGAAGTTGCTGTGCCGTCTGAAACGGTGAAGCCAAAGCTATCTGTGCCGTTGTAGTTTTCATTTGGGGTATAGGTAAAGTTAGGCGCTTCTCCTGATAATGTGCCATTTGCTGGTTGGGTGGTTAGTTCATAAGTCAGTGTGTCACCATCAATATCGCTACCCGTTAGCACTATTGTCAGAGAACCATCTTCATCCAGTGTTATATTCTGTGCTGTGGCTTCTGGTATGTCGTTTATGGCATTAATGGTTATGCCGATATTGGCGGGTTCTGAAATTGTCGTGCCATCTGAAACGGTGAAGCTGAAGCTATCTGTACCGTTGTAGTTTTCATTTGGGGTATAGGTAAAGTTAGGCGTTTCTCCTGATAATGTGCCATTGGTTGGTTGCGTGGTTACTGCGTAGCTTAAGGTATCACCGTCAATATCATTACCCGTTAGCACTACTGTCAAAGTGCTATCTTCATCCAGTGTTATATTCTGTACTGTAGCTTCAGGTGTGTCATTTATGGCATTAATGGTTATGCCAATACTGGCTGGTTCTGAAATTGCCGTGCCGTCTGAAACGGTAAAGCTGAAGGTATCTATACCATTGTAATTTTCATTCGGGGTATAAACCAGATCAGGTGCTGTTCCTGATAATGTGCCATTTGTTGGTTGACTGGTTAGTTCATAACTCAGTGTGTCACCATCAATATCATTACCCGTTAGTACTACTATCAGAGTGCTATCTTCATCCAGTGTAATATTCTGCGCTGTAGCTTCTGGTGTGTCGTTTATCGCAGTAACCGTAATACCAATACCGGCAGGCTCTGAAGTTGCCGTGCCGTCTGAAACGGTGAAGCTGAAGCTATCTGTACCGTTGTAGTTTTCATTCGGGGTATAAACCAGATCAGGCGCTTCTCCTGATAATGTGCCATTGGCTGGTTGACTGGTTAGTTCATAACTGAGTGTGTCCCCGTCGGTATCACTACCCGTTAGCACTACTGTCAGAGAACTATCTTCATCCAGTGTAATATTCTGTGCGGTGGCTTCTGGTGTGTCGTTTATGGCGTTAATGGTGATGTCAATACTGGCAGGTTCTGAAGTTGCTGTGCCATCCGAGGCGGTAAAACTAAAGCTATCAACACCATGAAAGTTCGCGTTAGGTGTATAGGTGAGATTGGCATTTTCCCCTGTTAATGTACCATTTGCGGGTTGTGTGCTTACCACATAACTCAAGGTATCTCCGTCACTATCACTTCCGATAAGGGTGATATCAACCGGGTTGTCCTCATCTATGGTGACATTCTGTCTATCTGCAACAGGAATATCATTAACAGCCTCTATGGTGATGGCTATTGTTGCTGGTTGTGATGTGACTGTGCCATCTGAAACGGTAAAAATAAACGTATCTGTGCCATTGTAATTTTCGCTCGGTGTATAGCTCAGGTTGGGCGCTGTACCTGTTAATATTCCATTGTCAGGTTGTTGTGTTACCTCAAAGGTCAGTGCATCGTCATCAATATCATTGCCACTCAATACAATGGCCAGAGTGTTATCCTCAGCAACGGTAACGCTTTGTGCTGTGGCTTCAGGTCTATCATTTACTGGATTTATGGTGAGGCTTACTATAGCCGGCTCTGAGGTTACAGTGCCATCCGTAGCTGTAAAAACAAAGGTGTCTGTACCATTGTAATGTTCATTGGGCGTGTAAGTAAGATTAGGTGCTTGTCCTGATAATGAGCCGTTGGCCGGCTGTGTAGTCACGGCATAATTTAGGGCCTCACCATCATTATCCGTACCCGTAAGTACAATTCCAACCGATAGATCTTCATCAGTAGTAATGCTTTGTGCATCCGCTACGGGTACATCATTAATGCTGTTAATAGTAATAGCAACGGTTGCCTGATCCGAAATTTCTGTACCATCCGAGGTCGTAAAACTAATTTGGTCTGTACCATTGAAATTGGCATTAGGTGTATAGACTAGATTGGGAGCAATCCCTGACAAAAAGCCATTAGTGGGTTGTTGTTTAAGTGTATAAGTGAGTGTATCGCCATCTTCATCAGAACCCAATAAGACGATAGACAAAGGAGTATCTTCATCAGTAGCAATATTCTGTGGTATGGCTACCGGTTTATGATTGCCACCCGTAGTTGTATAGGTGTAATCCACATATTTCCATCTGCCTTTTTTGTACCACAGTCTGACATAAACCGTTCTACCATCTACCGGCAAACCAGTAACGGTATGACTAGTAACATTTCTTCTTAGCGTCCTGCTTTTATAAATATCACGTCCACCCCGCGAATTACCAACATAGAGCGCCCATTTTCTAATGCGATGCCCATTTGTTGCCCATCTAAAGGTTTGTGTTGCGCCCTGCAGACTTGAGCCAGGTGCAGGAGTGTTAATAGCTGGACTATTTCCACCATTGCTACTGGCTATATAAGTTGAATCCGTATATTTCCATTTACCGTGTACTTTGTATCTCAACCGAACATAGACTGTTCTGCCATCTGTGGGGATTCGTTTTACTTTATGACTCTGAGTGTTTTTTCTCAACGTATGACTGTTGTAAATATCACGCTTACCCACCGAATTACCAACATGGATCTGCCATTTAGAGACAGCACTACCATTGGTTATCCATGAAAAAGTCTCTGTTGATCCTGACAAGACAGAGTCAACTGATGGAGAAGTTATTTGTGGAGGGGGTGCTGTACTGGCCACATAAGTAGTATCAATATACTTCCAATTCCCTCGATGTTTTTTGTACCAAAGCCGGAGATATATGGTACTACCATCTGTTGGTAGCCCGCTAACCGTATGTTGTTTGGCTCTTCTTAAGTTCCCACTATCATGAATATCACGTTTTCCACGTGAACTACCTGCATATAACCACCACTGATCAACGGGTATCCCATTCGCTGTCCACTTAAAAAGTTGTTTTGCCCCAGATAGAGTAGAGCCAGAAGTGGGAAAGGTCATCTGAGGAGGCGCAATGCTGGCCGCTATATAGGTGGTATCAATGTACTTCCAATTTTCCCGATGCTTTTTGTACCAAAGCCTGAGATACAAGGTACTGCCATCTGTTGGTAACCCACTAACCGTATGTTTTTTGGCTCTTCTTAAGTTCCCACTATCATGAATATCATGTTTTCCACGTGAGCTACCTACATATAACCACCACTGATCAACAGGTATCCCATTCGCTGTCCACTTAAAAAGTTGTTTTGCCCCAGATAGAGTAGAACCAGAAGTGGGAAAGGTCATCTGAGGAGGCGTAATACTGGCCGCAATATAGGTGGTATCAATATATTCCCACTTATTTTGTGTTTTATACCAGAGTCTGAAATATAAGTGACTACCGTTCGTTGGTAATCCTCTAACGGTATGTCTTCTTGACCTTCTTAAATTGCCACTGTTATAAATGTCATGTTTTCCAAGAGAGCTACCGACATATAACCACCATTGAGTCACACGTGTTCGCTTCGCTGACCATCGGAAAGCCTGATTTTCTCCCGATAGGGTTGCACCTGAAGTGGGGGAAATAAACACGGGCGCTGAACTATTATTAGAGACAGCATGAGCCTCAGCTGCTAATAGCACCGTCAAACAAATCAATAATAATTGTGCAATATGATTAATTATCCCCCCCGTTTTTTTTCTCATATTATACTGCCCTGTTATTTAGGAACCTGCATGAATAACTTCGAAGTTATTCATGCACGTTACTTAGTTATTAATGCATCCTGTTAAGTGCACTTTTATTTAGTTTGCCTAAGCCTTGATTAAACCTACCCAAGATTCAATCTACGAAACCAGATAAACGTATCTAGTTACCTATAGACTTCTCTATAGATGCTTTTTTCTTTAAATCTACCAAGTGGTTTTTGATTGAAACTTTCAATGCCTGTGGTGCTAATTTACGTCTGATCTTTCTGGAAACTTGATCAATAGGTTTAGCAGGTAATTGTTTACTCTGGTTAACACGTACTATGCGTATTTTTTTATTGTTTAACACAGGTGATGTTTCACCATCCTTTGTATTTACAACTATTTTCTTTAAAGACTCATCAAGTAACTCTACCAATAGGGTAGACTGCTTGTACGACACCTTTTGAAGCTTAGTATCAGCAAACCAGTTCGCCCAGTTATTAACCCCTTTTAAGCCTGCAAACTCAATCAATAACTGCTTTCTTTCTGCTTCATCCAGATTCTCACGAGCTTCAATAATTTCAAAGGTTTTTTCTGTACCACCACCAAATTCATGCGGATGATCCAAATAATATTGATGGATCTTTTCAGCAGTCACCGGGTTGGGGGTAATATTCTTGGTGATATACTGTTTAACAAGGAGTTCTTCCCGATAAGCACTAACTTTTGTTTCAAGCTCTTTATGTTCATGTTCACTCATTGTTGATGCTTCAAGATCAGCCATCAAACGGCTGTCTATTAAACTATCCAATACTTTCCCTGATAGTTTCTCTTTCTGGATATCACTCATCCCCTTAGGTAGCAAACGGTTCATTGCATACGCTAGCTCTGAGCGAGTAATGGTAGAACCGTTAACACGGGCAAGTATGTCGTCTTTACTATCCTTTGAAACAGGTTTCTGTGAGACCTCTTCAATTTGGGAGTTGCTATCCTGTGTTTTTTTATCAACAGATTCAGAAGTACAAGCGGTCAAAAGCACGAACACAAAAAACCATGTTGATCTTTTAATAAAAATCATCGTTTATTTCTCTGCCTTTTTTTTAATTCCGGCTAACTGAAGCAGACGCTGGGTTTCAGCTTGTTTTGCCATTTGCCGTAATTCATAACGAATATTACCTTTAACAGCCTCATAAGCTTGTTTGACTACCTTTGGTTCATCAAGTACTTTAACCACATGAAAACCAAAAGAAGTTTTTATCGGTTCTGAAATATCGCCTTTTTTCATCGCAAACACCTGATTTGAAAAAGCAGTATCAATGGCTCCTTGTTTGATCCAGCCAAGATCTCCACCTTTTTTCACTGACAAGGTGTCATCAGAATAGGCTTTGGCAAGTCCCTCAAAGGCTTCATTGGCATTAGCACGGCTATACACCTCATGCGCTTTGGTTAATAAGGCTTCTCGCTCTTCTTTGCTCATTTTAGGATTGGTTCGAATCAACACATGAGCCACATGTACTTTTTTTGATTCATATTTAGAGGCGTTGGTTGAATAATAGTTTTTTACAGCCTGTTCATTTACCTTTTCCTTTAGAAATTTTTCAAAATAACGAGATAAAATTAGCTGCTTTTTATATTCATTGATCTCTACATCAAGTAGCCCACCATCAAGTAGTCCTTGTTTCAAAGCCACTTGAGATAATTTCTCTCTTTGTAGAAAGTTATTTCTCTCGTTTTCAATTTTTTTTGTATCACTTTCAGGAATATTCTTTAACTTCAAATATTGACTAAATTGAGAACTTTGATCCGAATTATTATTAGATTCGCAACCAGCAAGCAAAGCACACAAGCATACGGATAGCAGTGAAATTTTAAACATTAAAGCCCCTTTATGATTAATGATGTTTGAGATCATTAATAAATAGTTAATTTGATAGTTAATTTAACAGTTTATTGTGCAACAGGTATAAGTTTCTGTTTTTCCAAAAGCCCATTCCCTTGTGATCGAAGACCTAACAAGTATAAGGCCCTACTTGCATATCCCCCTGTTTCACCTTGTTTAAAGGTAAAGTCACTTATAGCCCCATACAAACCATCATTTACCGCATCATCTTGGCTAACATAGCCGATTGAGTAACTGCCGCCCGTTTTGAGAGGTCCTGCCCAATTAGTAAGCTGACTGTCCAGTTTACCGTTTAAATACAGGCTAGGTTTCCCATAATCTGTAACGTTAGTATCTGTCCCCTGATGCCAGTCGAGTAAGATATGATATTTCTCACCCAATTCCAAGGGCGTATTGCCTAATAATACCATTTTATTATTACTTTGATCAGTCAAAGTAATCTCTAACAAACGACTTTGGTTAATTAGCTTGATAGATAGACTCTCACTGGATGGGTTTGAAAGGATGACTTGTTTTTCATCCTGAGTAATTTGATCTACGCGCAACCAGAAACTTGTCGAGAATTGGTATTCATCAATAACTTCCGAACTAATATTAGTAATACCAGAATTATCATCACCCGACAGAACCACTGATTTACCAATAGAATTTATTAAAGAACCACCCTTAGTATATGTACCTGCATACGCACCGTTAAAGCTACCTGATTCATCAGCAACCGTTGTATCAATATCATTGAAACGGAATCTTGCGAGATAACCCAGTTCATTAGTGTAATCTTCGTAGTCTATTAATGTTCGTAAGTAAGGATGATCGGTCAGTTTAGTGAAGACTGAAAGTGCGACTTCTGTTTCATCACCGATCGTTCCATCTGACAGGATCAATCTTTTATAGGTTTTTCCTGCTCTAACGTAGTGGATATTATCATTGATAACTGATGTAAAATGATTAGTGAATGTTGGGAAGGTGGAATCATACCACCAAGGAGAATCCGTTAAATCTTGATAGTATGATTGAACATATTGAGTGCCATCCCAGTGGAAAAGTTGTATTTCTGAAGCACTAAAATAAACTAATGTAGATTGATCAGAAGTAGCTCCCAGTGTTTGGGCTATATTTCTGCTATCGACATCGGTAATAAAGCTATGACCAGTGATATGACCCGTTGAATCAAGAGCCAACTTGGTTAACCCAGAAGAATGCCCTTTTGCATAAAGGTTTCCATCAACACCCAAAACAAGACTACTTGTATCTCTTCTAGCACCATTACAATGCGCATTGTATTCCTGTACCCGTGTTAATTTTTTTACATTTACATCCCAGTTAAATACTAAAACGCCTCCATGATAATTGGATGTATAGATATTCCCACTATCACCGTGTCTGACCAAAATATTAGATCCATTACCAGCAGGTAGGGCATATTCAGGGTAGGTAGTAACGGTATAAGTACCCGAAACCTGATCAACAACTGTATTTTCTAATGTATCAAAAACGGTATATAGGTAGCTCGAACCATTGCTACTTCTTTCTCCGTGTCCGATTAGATAGTATCTATCATCAATTTTCCACTGTGCAGAGCTATCATAATTATCATCAAGGCGCAGACCGCTCCGATTAGCTAATTGCTTAGACAGTTTTGATGATTCAATGACGATATTGGTTGAAGAAGATTGTGGAATAATGAAACTCTGATGTGAGCCAAGTTCGCCACCTGAAGAAGTAGCTGAAACCTGAGTCTCAAAAGAAATGCCGACCAGTTTTACAAAGCCATAATTCATATGAGCAGAGATTTCAAGAGTGGGTTCTGTATAAATAGATTCCTTACGATAATAATAAGACGTCCCAACAGGAATCGCTTCTCCATCAGTATCATTGTTGTATATATAAGTTTGATTCGTATCATCATAAACGGTATTGGGCCCATAAAAACCACCTTGCCATTGGGTATTATCATAACGAATAAAGGTTGCATTATTGTCTCCTGGCTCTGCAAATTGAATACCTGCCAGAGGATTCCCACCTGCATGCCAAGTCCCTCTATAAGCATAAGCGACAGATAGCTCACAATTCATACATTCAATATTTGTAGGGTTACTAAACACGGTTGAAAGTGGTGTTAACAAGCTATCTGGCGCATCGTTAGTATCGTGGAAAAACAGTTTTGCATAGGCTTCTTTGTTTCCATCAATAAGGTATTTACCTATTTCAATCTGGATAATATTGAATCCAAGTGCTACAAGCTCAGTCCTGTTAACTCCCGTAGCATTAATAACCAAACCTTTATCGACTGTTGATAAAGCAGCCACACTTGCATTGGTAATCAGTGGGTCTGTGCCATTCAGTACTTCATTACCATCTGACACACCATCTCCATCACTATCTGAGTTATTTGGGTCGGTATTGTAAGTATTGACTTCTTCACTATCTGACAGGCCATCATTATCGTTATCTGTAGAGAAACTAGATGTTACCTGGTTATCACCATACTCCTGTGTTGGGGCGTAAGTCGCTCCTCTATTACTAGCATGATGATCCTTTCCTGAACTATCTTTACCCATATTAAAAGGACTTTCAAAGTCAAAGTACGCAACTAGCCCAGTTTGTTCGCTTTGTATTTTCTTACTTTTAAATATATTTATTTCTTCTTGTGAGCGAGCATAATTCCAAATACGAACTTCATCCATGAGTCCATTATAAAAACGTGGATCATTAGCACCATTGCCACCTATTGATAATTGACTTATCTCTCCAAGTCTTCCTGAATGTACTTCTCTTCGCACTTCAACTCCATCCTGATACACAATCCAATAATTTCCATCTCTTACAAATGCAAAATGTGTAGCTACGTGGCTCTTAATAATCCCCGCAGAAGACATAGGATATTGTTGCGTCGTAGAACCATTGCCTGTCGATGCGTCAAGGTTATCATCTGTATATCTATATATTTGGAAGGACTGATTACCAGCGGAATCAAGAAAACCCAAATAGCGTCGAGGGATCCCTTCATCATTTGGCTTAATCCAGAATTCTGCGGTAAAATTGCCTTCACCGAAATTTAGATCATTTCCAGTAGCAGCAATAATATAATCATTAACCCCGTCAAAATTGGCACTTCCAAATGCTGATGCTTCATTAGTCTGAGTACCAGAAATATTGTCCACCTGCCCCACATTCATCGTCGCAGTAACAGTTTCACCATCAGCAAGTCCGGTTACAATAAATTCAAAGGTTGTACCATTATTTGGATCCATCTGTACTGGGCCACTTGTAATGGTTCCAGTTATTGTTCCTGCCAATGTAATATCTGATGCAATAAATGTTTCAACATTGATAGGTTGGCTGAAGATCACACGGAATGTTGCCGTTCCATCCGTGCTTGGATCAACCTGATTAGAAGCCTGTTCCAAGGTTACTGTCAAATCTGAAACATCTGGACTAAGCGGGTCTGTACCTGCAATCACTTCATTAACATCCGAAATACCATCACCATCATCATCGGTATCAATATAATTTAAGACTCCATCATTATCCGTATCATTAAGTCCTGTTACCTCATAGGTTGAAGTTTCATCAGTTGGCCAAACAGTTTCATTGATCCAGCTATTGACTGTTATCCATGCCCCGTCCGAACCATTTGTTGTATCATCAGAAAATTGCAACCTGAAATCTTTGGGCATTGCTGTGGAGCCACCACCACTATTTGAAATTTTAAGATCTGTTATCTTTTGTGGCAAGCCGTAAATTTTTCCAATATATCCTCCAATAAATTGATTTGCTAAAGTAGCCCACCGGGTAGTATTGTCGTTATCAAAAGCATGAGCTTTCGCATAGGTTGGCAAAGAGTATTCTGAACTGGCAAATACAGTTCCTGAACTTGATCCACCAACAAACTCAACTCCTCCTATTGTTACATCTGTCCAGCCATTATTATCATCTATTAATAGTCTCCATGCTTTATGAGCATTGGGATCGACAAAAGGAGTACTTGTATTATCCAGAGGATCAGTACCTGCTGCTATTTCATCAATATCAGAGAAACCATCACCGTCATCATCTTCATCTATAGAATTAACACTCCCGTCTTCATCGGTATCTACTAACCAGGAGGGAGTTAATCGATAAATATATCCCCTGGAACCTGAATCAGTATTGACTTGACCGACAGCTACAATAGATCCGTCATCAAATCTGGACAGCCTGTTGTAGCCTGTTGAGTTGATAGTCTCTCCCTCAATAGCAACATCGCTGGCTACAGGTAAATCTTTATAATTAGAAAAGACACCCTCATTCTCATTCATAATAAAAATATGGTCTGTACTATTGTATGTGTTTCTTACGAGAGCGTAAAAGTTACCATTTTGGTAAATAATTCGTCCTGATTTGAAAACATGGTTAGCTGGCAAGTCCCCATTAGACCAGTTGATGTTATCAATGGTACTTGAGTATTTTCCATAGTTATGCACAAACATCACAAAACGCTGATTACTGGACTTCATAAAAACATTATTATAATCAGCAGAAAATGACCCTACGCCTGCATCAATTAGCTCCAGTTCTTGGTTAGACCCATCTTGAATATCAGTAATATCATCTTCATTAGCACCATAGAATGCGGGCAAACCACTTGGGCTATTCCCTAGTGAGCCTCCAAAGTAAATATAGCCTTTAAATTTTTCTGCTGTATGCCCTAGACCATGATAAACATTACGAACCGAAGAGTCTCTCACTACATCAATAGCACCTCCAGTAAATCGATTATCCGTGGGTACAATATGCCACGCATTACCACTACCAGAACCATAGCTTGTTCCCGCAACAAGATATCCATTAATGATATTTAAGTCACTCGCAGGATAAGAATCAATTAAAGAGTTTTTCTGCTGAGTACTAATACCATCGAAACGGTTAACACCATATTCATGATTAACATAAAGCCAATTATCATCCTTAGTCAATGTGCTAGAACGTTTAAGTGAGTCAACTTCCAGTAACTCATTAAAAGCTCCATCCAGAGTAGTAGATCGTCTCAGTCTGATGTTTGAATTTGAGTAATCGACAATATAATAATGATCTTTAAAATCCACAATATCTAGGATTCGAGGAATCTCTGAATGAAAATACTCAGTTGAAATCAAATCTAAAGTATAATCCTGAGGATCATTTGCATCTGTGCCCGCCCGTATTTCTACTCCATCTGGAACCACATCTCCATCACTATCAGCACTTTTAGGGTTAGTATTGTAGGTCTCAACTTCTTCTCCATCAGAAAGACCATCACCATCAGTATCCAGGATATTCGGATCTGTACCCACTGTTAATTCTTCACCATCTGATAAACCATCCCCATCACTATCCGGGTTGTTCGGGTCTGTACCATTTGATATCTCATTAATATCTGAAACACCATCATTATCAGTATCCACTCCATACTCATAAAGCTTTTGAATTTCTGCTTCATTTAAAACCCGATCATAAACTCGCAGGTCATCAATAAGCCCATAAAACTGTTGGTTTGTTGACCAGCCACCATTTACTACATCTTGATCATTACCCAGCCATACTGAACTCTCAATATTAAATCTGTTCAATGTCGTAGTGAATTCCTTGTCTAGCACACCATCAATATAATATTTAATAGAGCTATTCGTAGTAATGACCGTGATTAAATGATATCTGGTATCATCAATTCGGTTATTGCTTGGATAGACAACATCATGGAAATACCCATCAAGATGACCTTTTCCAGTGTTAACACTTGAGCTGGTAAATAGCAGGTAGTCGTTATCATATACAGAATTTGCAGCACTCAATATGCCTGCGGCTTCATCACTCCGATCAAATTTTACCCATAATGAAGTAGTTAGATTGGCTCTGTTATTTATAAGGGCATTGGGCAATTCAATAAGATCTAAATAAGCAGAGAACCTTGCAGCCTTACCTCCTAATATACTGTCCACATAACTTACTCCACCATGTTCGATTCCATGATGACCGTTAATACCACTATCATTCGCATTGTCTTCAAACTCATAGTGAGCAATCAAACCTCTGACAAGGTTAACGACTGGATCAGTTCCTGCTGCAACCTCATCTCCATCTGATACGCCATCTTCATCAGTATCCAGATTATTTGGATCAGTGTGATACGTTAATACTTCTTCTCCATCCGTCAAGTCATCCGCATCACTGTCTGAATTATTGGGATCGGTGTTGTGAGTATTAACTTCCTCACTGTCTGACAAACCATCTGCATCAGTATCCGAATTAGTTGGATCCGTACCATATGACAGCTCTTCATTATCTGATAATCCATCTCCATCCGTATCGAGAGAAGTGATAATAGTGAGGTTATCAATACCTAAAGACTCATCATTTATAGACTGATCCAGAGTCGTTCCGAACCCAAGTTTAATCATACCGTTTTCATCAATCACTGATTCCAATCGATAATGATAAATATACTCATTGCCCCAGCCATAAAACTCATTGTCAGTCGTTGGTATTGAATATACTGACTCATTGGGATAACCTGCCCCCTTCAAGCGATCATCAACAACTTTAGTGCCATTGATAAAAGTCTGAAATGCATTACCATCAGCGGCATCCCAGGAATCAATCGCATATGCATCAAAGCTAATAACTACTGGTTTTCCAGCATATTGAATACCAAAATCAAAAGTCTTGGAGATACTTTCTGCTCCATTAGTACCACCAAAGCGTCCTAGGAATCTACCCAACTCTCCATTACTTTGTGTCAATGAATTATTAGTCCAACCTTCCGCAACATCCTGAAAGTCATTATGGAAAAGTGTGCTAGAGCGTTGTTCGTAAAGTGCTTGAATCTCGCCTTCATTTAATACTCTACGATAGATCCTTAGATCATCAATTAGGCCTTTGAAAAGAACATCGGGATAATATTCATTGCTATTCCTGCCTATTCTCAAAGGGTAATCATTAGTTGCCGGTATAGCTGTTACAGCTTTAGTGGCTACTAGCCTGTTGTTGAAATAAACATTGATAGCTGTTTTGTCATAATTAACCGTAACATGTGTCCATTGGCTATCCAGTATTTCACTCTTGGCTATCTCAACCGTGTGATCTACACCTGTGTTTTCCTCAAACCCAGTAGATATTCCAGTGTCAGTATAAGTGAAAATATAGTTAGCATCTTTTCCAGTATTATCTTCGCCCAAACCACCTTTACTGATCCAGGATACATTATTTGTATTATTATCCTGAGCAATATGGTTAGTCCAAAAACTCATACTATAAGTTTGTAGTTTTAGACTACCTGAACTCGTAACTTCAATGTAATCATCTACACCATCAAAACTTGCTGATTTGCTAACCGCACCTTCAACATAATTTATTCCTCCAAATTCCGTGCCATGATTTGCGTTGCCACTACTATCATAAGTATTTCCTTCAAATTCATAGTGTGCTACCAGTCCATAGGACAGATCAATCTGGTTTCCTCTTCTGTAAAGCTCTTGGATTTCTTCTTCTTTTAGAGTTCGGTTGTAGATTCGTAAATCGTCAATGAGTCCATTGAAATGAGTGTAGGTACTGTTAGTTTCTTTTGCCCAACCGATCAAGAGATTTTCATTTAAAGTATTAAATGTTGAATAATTATCATCCTGCTCTAGAACAAGGCGACCATTGATATAAATCTCCGCTTTGTGAGTATCTCTATCAATTACTGCACTATATAAGAACCATTTATTGACAGGGTTTGAATTTACTTCTGTAAAGAAGGTCTGTTGTCCTAAATTATCACCTGCTGAAGTCAAATGTAGGGAATTAGTCTTGTTCAACCATAAAGCATACTCTCTACCACTAGTATCCGAATTAATACCGTCATCACCTTTATAGAGTATAGGGCTCCACTCATTGGTAAACGATTCTATATTTATCCATAAATTGATAGATAACTGATTACTCAAATTGAAGCTATCGGTATGTTCGACTTCTATATAGTCATCAATACCATCTAGCCTTACTGACTTACCAATGACACCGTCAACATAGCTTACTCCACCATACTCTGTTCCATGGTTGCTATTCGCACTACTATCATTAGTATTATCTTCAAACTCATAATGAGCGATTAGACCTCTAGTTAGATTAACGATTGGATCAGTTCCTGCTGCTATTTCATCACTATCCGTAACTCCATCTTCATCGGTATCGGGATTATTTGGATCCGTACCATATGTTTGGATTTCTTCTCCATCCGATAAACCATCTCCATCACTATCTGAGTTATTAGGATCAGTATGGTAAGTATTAACTTCCTCACTATCCGATAGCCCATCACCATCAGTATCTGGGTTATTTGGGTCCGTACCCAGTGCCAGTTCTTTACCATCAGTTAAGCCATCACCATCGGTATCTGGGTTATTTGGATCAGTGCCATTTAGAATTTCATCTTTATCAGAGACACCATCATTGTCAGTATCAATCAGGAGTACTCGGTCTCCTCCAAAGCTTGCTGAGGCTCCATTTTGTATAACTAAGGTTTGTAAAACATGTACACCTACCAAGTCATTACCAATTAACCCTGACAAGTCATCGGTTGTATGAACTGCTAATTTATTGACGGTATTACCTTGTATACGATAGTGAGTACTCTCTGTTTCACTGGCATCAAGATCTACTTCGATACCTTCTAATCCCCACTGTAACTGCGAATCACTCGCTTTCCACGGGCTACCCGCTACTGCTATCGTCCAGACTCCTGTCGATGTCTCTACCACATTCGTGATCGTATGACGGCCTACACTGCGTATTGGTGTAC
>JALXAX010000057.1 GCA_026991755.1 Thiotrichaceae bacterium
AAACGATGAATAGGTCGATTATAATCCTTTTAATAGATGGTTTTATTCTTATCATTATCTATCTGGGTGGAAAGTCTTATTTAATTTTTCATTTGGTCTTTTATAATATTGAAGTCACGGATTCAGGAATAGATTTAGCATCTAAGCGACTAGCTTGTTGTTTTTCATCGTTGCGCTGCATGAGAACTAGTGTTAAATATATTTTTGAAGGTAATAGTAAAAATAGGCCTCCAGCAATAAGCACCGCGATAAGCATGACACCGTTAGCGCCTTTGGTCAGATAGATATCTGTAAATACAATAAGCCCTATACCCGACAAAACAAAAATACTTCCAATGGTCATTAGCAGGTACATGATGATTGTGATTGTTTTTTTATTCATGAGCAATACCTCTGCTTTCTGGTATGTCTTTTTAATAACTATTGCCTCGGCTTTTCTTATCCTGACCATATCCTCGTAGTTGCAATAAAATCTGTACAAGGTCTAAAAAGAGAGGATGATGAAATAATAGACTAGATGTATTAATAATTAATTGACCTATATCAACCCATTGATATGTGTAAAAGAAGAAATTTTCTTTAATTCAATGGATTGATCTAAGTCAATGCAAAATAGAGTGGCTTTTAATAGCATTAATTATTAATAAATGAAAGTTGCTTTGACAGCTAACTTAATAATATCAGATAGCAAAGAGGTTAATATCATGAAAGAAATATTATTCAGTCAAATCGGACTTTGGAGTGCTTTTACTATTCTTTTCATCTTTGCAGGAATGTCCTACTTTGTTTACAAGATGGTTACGCTATCAGGTAAAAAAGAACCTTCTGCGCATTAGTCAATATCTCAGGGCTGTTCAATACTACATTGGAAGGGAGACTTTAGAGTTTGTGAAAGTATTCATATGTAGGGTGTGCCGACGGAGGAGGCGCACCGTTTATCATGCCACTTATGGTGCGCTTCGTGCCTCAGCACCCCCTACAAACAGCATCTTTTGAATACTTTCGCAGCTTCTAAAGTCCTACTTCCAAAATACTAAATTATCGTTATTCGTTCAATAATCAATAGTATTGAATAGCCCTAGTCAATATCTAGAACAGTCGTTTCAACTTCACCTCATTCAGTTTAATGAGACGTATGTACTTGTTCAGAAGCTTGAACAAGTTTCAGCCGCTTTTCTGAGGTTTTGGTTTTGGGTTCTCTCTAGCTCAGCTAAGTCATAGCAACTCCGACCAGAATTAATAGAGATACCCTATATCCTTCCGCTGAGCTGTGGCTTCAGTTACTTGGCCTTATCAGAGTCATCAGCTACAGAGGATTCAGGTTCATCCGCTAAAGCTTTCAACTTTTCTACCATCTCATCCGAATCCCAATCGACACCGCCAAATAGGGTGTATCTAATTTTACCTTTAGGGTTGATAACGAAGTTAGAAGGCGCTGCAAATACGTTCCAGGCTTGTACATTTTCACCTTGCGTATCCATCATGATAGTGAACTCAGGCTTTACAATGTCTACAAATTTCTGGATCTCTTCTTTGCTTTCACCCATATTAACGGCTAGGATTTTAAAGGGCGTCTTTGTTGCTTCCAGTTTTTTGATCAAGTTGTTCATGGAGGGCATTTCTTTACGACAAGGAGTGCAGTAAGTCGCCCAAAACTGAACAAGTACTACTTTACCTTCGAAATCTTTGAGGTCTATGGTTTCACCTTTTAGTGTTTCTAGTTTTAATGCGGGTGTGGGTATATCTCCTGCCTCTTTTAACTCTGCGGCTTGTGCAGATGGTGTTGCTATTTGTAAAGCTACCAACAGAACAAGACTTAGCATTACTTTTATCATTAGTGTGCTCTCCCTAAAAAGAATAAGCTGGCTTTGATTAGGCCAGGCAATTGTGAGGTAACAAGATCCTCTGGAACATTGGGATCATTGCGTTTAAAGAAATAGCCTCGTACGTCAGGAATCAGCTTTGCATAAACGGTGCTTCCTCCTTTTTCAAGCGCTTTAGTTAAGTGACCAAGCCCCCAGCGGTTTGGTGTGCGCTCGCCTTCTAGCACCATGATAGGTAAGGTAGTTTTACCGACAGAGTCTTGATACTCAGGTGCTTTGCCAGGTTCTGGTTTATGTTTGTTTAAACGAGGAAACATAAGGATTATGCCACCTAGTTTGGACTCCTGATGGCTTTCTTCCCATTTTTTTGCTACACGTAAGATAAGGTCGGTATCAGGGCCACTGGCGACTAAGTATACCTTTTTATGGGTTTGCTTGGCTTTTTTAATAATATTAAATAAGCCATTGGTAGGGATTTCTTTCAGGCTACTTCGTACTTTTGGAAGCATATAGGCGGATAACATATCAGGCATCCAGACTTCGATTCCATCCATGGCTAACGATTGAGCCGTTTTTTCTTCTGCTACGCTAGAGCCTTGGTCACAGGCAAAACCAATTAGTAATTGCTTGCCATCAGCCTTAAACACTCTGACGTCGATATCGGTTTCATCGTCGGCTGTAATAGTCTCAACAGCTGGGCTTGGCTTAGCACTAACGTCTTCTGCATAAAGATTATATGAGCTTAGTAGCAAACCTATTAATAGATAGGATAAGTAAGATTTGGCGTTGTGGCTAAAGTCCAACTTTTGAAAGAAATGTTTCATGTCATGAAATCTCAGAGTATTCTTTTTTAAAATATAGTAATATACTAATATTAGTCTATGTTAAAAAACGTGAGCTTTACATGATCAAGATCAAGTCTTTCCTTTATTTATTTTTCTGTATGAGTGCCCTAACAGGGTCAGTTTTTGCAGCGGAAACGGGCAATGAGACAGGCACACTTAAACCCAATCTGCAAGCAGGCAAGAAGACGTACGAATTATGTGCGACGTGTCATTATGCGAATGGTTGGGGGAAAGAAGATGGTAGCTTCCCTGTTATTGCAGGTCAGCATGCGAGTGTTATCAAAAAACAATTAGCAGATTTCCGTCATAGAGATCGTGAAAATCCTACCATGTTTCCTTTTACCGATAATGAAACATTGGGTGGTGCGCAAGGTATTGAAGATGTCACCGCTTATATTGCGCAACTCCCTGTTAACCCATCGCCAGGCAAAGGAGATGGTAAAAAGCTTGAGCAAGGTAAAAAACTATTTGCTGAGAAATGTGCGGTTTGCCATGGTGCGCAAGCCGAAGGTAATGAAGCTGCGATCTTTCCTCGTTTGCAAGGCCAGCATTATGGCTATTTATTACGCCAGTTAAAGTGGATACGAGATGGCCTTCGTAAAAATGCAAATGCTGGGATGCTAGAACAAATCAAAGGAATGGATGATGAGACACTCGCTTCCATTGCAGATTATATTTCAACTATTGAAGTGGTGGCTCCTGTATCAGAAACAGTTAAGTCTTCAGGAGCGGATGGTGTTTCGACACCAGATACCGAGAAGAAAGTAGAAGCTGCAACAGAAGAAGAGCCTGATTGTGATTGATAGAGTACGTTAACGAAATCATTTATGAAAAGCTTTTATATTAGTTTTCATTAATTCAAGTGTGCTTCCTAGCGTCTTTCGTTGATTAGTGGTTACTCCTTCTAGGATGCGACTAACCATTTCCTTTTCGTAGTCAATAAAGGTAAGCACCTTTGTCTTAACGTGGTGATTAATCGTGATTAAAAAGCTACGTTTGTCATGAGGGTTCTGATGTTTAGTAATAAGCTTTTTTCTTTCAAGCTGTTGCATCAATCGAGTTATCTGGGCTTTATCTTTAGAAAGCTTGTTTCCTAATTGCTGTTGAGTGATCTCGTCGTCTTCAGCTAACGTCCTCAATAGGAGTATTTCCATGGGGGATAGATCAATGTCAGCATTTTTAATAACTTTTTTCATCTCTATTTGAATGAGAAACATTAACTCAAATAGTGATGAATGGATGTGGTCGATGTCTTTCACGCACTGGCTCCAATTAGTTGATGTGCTGAGAAGAGACTGCGAAGTACATGTCCCTCTCTTTGTAAAGAGGGGCTAAGGGGGTATTTAAAAAAGTTCCTGATTACCCATAACTCTCAGCCATAGTTACAGACATCACCATGAAAATAATAAATGTTCATATGGAACTGTAGGTTGCGGGTGAGGAACGAACCCCAACAATAGTGCCACGTCATTTGTTGGGCTTCCTAGCGTCAGCCCAACCTACAGTTTCTATGAGATATTTATAAGTATGGCTGAGACAGCTACGTAATCAGGAAAAATTTAAAATAAATGTTTAAATATCAGTATATTACTAACTTTGTTAAATCCCCCTCAATCCCTCTTCAAAAAGGGGGAGGCTAACGTCTCACTTGAACAGCCTGCTTTCCATATAAGTTTTCATACTATAACGTTAAGTAGTTGACTATATCAACCAGTTTGGAATATAGTTGATATAGTCAATTATATTTTAGCAAGTAGAGTTTCAGAGTGAGAAAAATATTAAGCAGATATGCGTGCTAAAGTTGATTGATCCCCCGATAATCCGAGTAACTGTTATGCCAAAATTCTTAAAAAACTTACTTATTTTTCTACTGATGATTGCTATTGGAGTTATTGCAACGATCATCATCAAGAAGAATAAAAAAGTGCTAGTGCATGAAGAAAGTCAGATGAAAGCGAGACCTGTCGATGTATTAACCGTCAAAAAACAGCCGTTTACTTCTGAAGTTGTCGTCTATGGAAATGTAGAACCTGCCATCGTGTTACAAGGTAAAGCTGAGGTGAGTGGCAAGGTGAGCTATACCCACCCCGAATTAAAAAAAGGTGGCAGTATTGCCAAGGGTGAGGTGGTTATCCGGATTGATGCGGATGATTACCAAGTGTCGCTTAAGCAAACTAAAGCAGATTTGTTATCCACTAAAGCACAGCGTAAGCAGCTAGAACAAGAGCAAAGCTCGACCCGTCGTTCGCTCAAATTGGCAGAAGCTAATTTGAGCTTGGGGCAACAAGAGCTACAACGTGTAAAAGGGATTTGGGATAAGCATTTGATAGCGCGTTCCACTTTGGATGCTGAAGAGCAAAAAGTAATAAAGTTACGCCAAACGATTGAAGACTTAAGGGGGAAGTTAGCTACTTATAGCAGTCGGCTAAATAGCGCTAAAGCCAATATCAGTCGTTCTCAACAACAGGTAAAAGGTAAAGAAACCACACTGGGGCGTACCGAAATCCGTATGCCTTTTGATGCGAGAATTAGTGCGGTCAATGTTGAAAAAGGGCAATTTACCACATTAGGAGGTACCTTGTTCGAGGCGATAAATACCGATGGAGTTGAGGTAAAAGCGGAAGTACCCATCCGACAAATGCAGGCACTTCTGTCTTCGTTGAATGGCAAGGCTATCAGTTTAAATGCGGCTAATTTTGCTAAAGCGATTAGCTCTCTACAGCTTAAAGCCAAACTTTCATTAGTGGGTGGAAGCCCAGAAGCCACTTGGGATGCAAGAGTGGTGCGTTTCTCGGAGTCTATTGACCCCATCAGACGAACATTAGGGATTACAGTCGCTGTTGATAAGCCGTATGACAAGGTTGTTATTGGTAAACGCCCGCCGTTATTAAAGGGTATGTATGTGGCAGTTTCACTTTCATCACCTGCTTATGATGCGATTGTTATTCCTCGTAAAGCGATACATCTGGGGCGTGCTTATTTGCTGGATGAAAAGAGTCAATTAACCATCCAGCCTGTAGATATTATGTTGGAGCAAGGCGAAAAAGTGGTTGTTTCAAAAGGTTTGCAGGAGGGTGATCAAGTGATCATTAATGACTTAATTCCCATCATCGTCGGTATGCCACTGGTTTCATCATCGAAAAGTGAACAACCTTCTTCTAAAGGGGCGAAGTAATGTTTCGAATGATTCGCTACTTTGCTGAGCATCCTACCGCTGCCAATATCATGATGATTGCTATCATTTTATTGGGCTTGGCGAGTGTAAGTAGCCTTAATAAAGAAACTTTTCCACAACTAAAAGCAGACAAGGTGAGCGTGAGCGTACCTTATCCTGGCGCAAGCCCGGCTGATGTGGAAGAGGGGATTTGTAACCGCCTGGAAGATGCAACCGATGGCATTATCTTTCTGGAAGAACAGCAATGTGCTTCTCAAGATAATGTGGGTACGATGACCTTAACGATGCAAGAAAGTGGTGACATCAGCCAGTTTAAGGAAGATGTACAAGCAGCGGTTGATTTAGTCACTGATTTCCCAGTGGGTGTTGAAGATATAACGGTAAGAGAGTTAGGACGAACGGATGCGGTGTTGATTTTGGCAGTTAGCTCAGACTTGCCACAACCCGAACTTAAAGACTTGGCAGAGTACTATCGGAAAAAGCTATTGGCTAATCCTCAGATTCCTATTGTTGAAGTGATTGGCTTTTCACAGCACCAATACCGTGTGTTAGTTAAACCTGAAACCTTGAAGCAATATAATTTAAGCATTCAAAATATAGCGGATTTGCTTGCTAAGCAAGCGCTCGATACACCCGCTGGTATCTTGGAAAGCAAAGATAGCTTGTATCAAATTCGTTTCGAAAACTTGCGTAGAACACCTCAAGAACTGGCTGATTTAGTCGTGCTGAGTAGTGGCAATGGCGGAGAGATACGCTTAGCGGATATTGCTACGATAGAAGATGAGTTTGAAGTCCCCGAGTTATATACCACACTCAATAATCGACCTGCTGCGCTGTTGCTCATTAGTAAAAATAAAACCGATGATACGCTGAAAGTTTATGATGCGGTAAAACAATTTGCAGACACAGAAAATGCCAAGTTGCCTGAAAATACCCGTTTGGTGATTACGCGCGATGCAGCTTCCATTGTAGCGGATCGGCTTCATCTGTTATTGAAAAATGGTTGGCAAGGCTTGCTGTTAGCGACCTTGGCTTTGTTTTTGTTTTTCTCATGGCGTTATACCTTCTGGGTGGCGTTGGGTTTGCCCATCTCCTTCCTTGGCGGTCTGATGTTGATGAGTTTGTTAGGCGTTACCATCAACATGATCTCGATGGTTGCCTTGCTTATGGCGATTGGTATTTTGATGGACGATGCCATCGTACTCTCCGAAAGTATCGAGCATCAGTATCGAAAAGGAAAAAGTCCACTTCAAGCGGCGTTGGATGGCACACATAACGTCATGCGTGGCGTGATTTCATCTTTCATTACATCAGCTATCTTGTTTGGTAGTTTGTTATTTTTGAAAGGAGAAATGGGGCAGATTATGCGCATTCTGCCTATGGTCTTGTTATCGGTATTAACCATTAGTTTAATCGAAGCTTTTCTGGTTTTGCCTCATCACCTTAAACATTCGCTAGAAAAACATCATGAAAAAGAGCGTTCTCAATGGCGACAAACCTTTGATAAAAAATTTGATCGTTTGCGACATGCAGTAGGTCGTCTTGCTGATAAAGCGATACAGTTTCGTTATTTCGTATTGGGTGGGACGATTGCTTTATTTATCTTTTCGATAGGCATGATGGCCTCTGGCGTGGTGAAGTTTAAAGGCTTTCCCAAAATAGAAGGTAATATTCTACAAGCTAGAATTTTGCTACCTCAAGGCACACCGTTTGATCGGACACAGCAGGTTGTTAATATATTAAAAGATAGCTTAAAAGTAACGCTGGAAGAGCTACCTGAGGAGCCTGAAGGAAAGGACGGTAGCCTCATTACTAATATACAAGTGTCGTATAGTGAAAATGCGGATGCACATGAGTCTGGCCCCCATCTGGCGACCATAACGTTGGATATTCTCGGTACTGAAAAACGCCATACTTCGTTGGCAGAGCTTCAAAAAAGGTGGCGAGAAAATACGCCAGTGCTGGCGGATATTGTGAGTATTCAATTTAAAGAGCCTGTGTTCGGCCCAGGTGGGCAAGCCATCTCTATCCGCTTGCAAGGTGATGATTTAGATGAAGTATCAAAAGCCTCGTGGGAGCTGCAAAACTGGCTCAAAGCCTACCCCGGTGTTAGCAATGTGATGGATGATCTGCGACCGGGTAAAACACAGTTTAGTGTGAGTTTATTACCGGGTGCTTTATCAGCGGGGGTAGATTCTAAGTACTTGGCTTCACAGCTACGCGCGGCTTATCAAGGCGTTAAAGTCAATGATGTGTATCGTGGTAGAGAAGATTACGAAATTAACGTACAGCTGGATAGCACGCCAGAACAGGCACTGAGTGATTTTAAACAGCTGACTGTTTTCTCTCGCAGTGGCGAAAGTATGCCGTTAAGTGCCGTTGCGGAAATTAAAGAAAAGCGCGAATACTCACGGGTGATGCGTATTAACCATCAGCGGACGGTTACGGTTTCAGGCGATGTGGATGCAGAAGTCGCCAATACAGGCGAAATTCTTAAAGATACCAAAGCGCAGTTTCTTTCAACACTAGAGAAAAACTACCCCCATATTAGCTTTAGTCTGGAAGGTGAGGTGAAGAGCGATGCAGAAACCAGTGGCTCCGTGCTCAAGGGTTTCGTGCTAGGCATTATTGGTGTTTACCTATTACTGAGCTTACAGTTTAGGAACTATCGCGAACCCATTATGGTGCTGATTAACATTCCTTTAGCACTGATTGGTGTCATATGGGGGCATTTCATTATGGGCTTGGATATGAGCTTGCCTAGTATGATCGGTTTTGTTGCCTTGGCGGGTGTTGTGGTGAATGACTCTATCTTGATGGTCGAATATGTGAAGCGCCATAGTGCCGAAGGTTTAAGTATGCATGAAGCGGCTGGGCTAGCAGTGCGTGATCGTTTTCGAGCGGTACTCCTAACCTCAATTACCACAGTGGCAGGCATGATGCCCTTGTTAGCAGAAACCAGTCCGCAAGCCCAAATCCTAGTGCCGTTGGTGGCAAGTGTGGTGTTTGGAATGATGGCTGCAACTGTATTGATTTTAATTGTGTTACCCGCTTCTTATGCCATTTTAGAAGATATGGGGTTTGCTAAATTGGGTACTGAGAGTGCAGGAAGCGCAGTCTAAACAGTGCAGTGTTTAGAGCATTTCTATTACCTACAGTTTTATCGTTCTTGTATTTTTTGTTGAGTGCGTTGTAGAACCCGTTACAGGCAACACCTCTTTTAGCTTATCCATAACATGCTCAGCTGTACTTCGGTAGGCAGTAAGCTTGCCGCCGTAGAGTGTTAAAAACTTAGCATTCTCAGTAGTATTGCCAACAATAAGTGTATCGCGTGGGCGCGAAAAGGCGCTGCCCGTTGCTTTTGGCAGAACGCGTAAACCTGCGAAGCTGTTAATAATGTCACTTCTTCTTACGCTGTATGGAAAATAGTGGTTATACACTTCCAGCAGGTAATCAATCTCGCTTTCTAGAGGGCTAACCTCAGCGGGGTCACCCGTGTAGGGTGTTTCAGTTGTGCCGATTAATAAATGATCTTTCCATGGCATCACAAAAACAGCACGTTGATCTTGTGGGGCTTCTAAGTAATAAATGCCTTTTGATGATTTCCCGGGAATCTCTATATGCGTACCTTGCACTAATTCAATGTTGGGTTGAGGTAAGGGAGTTAGCTGAGAGATATTCGGCAGGATTTTGTTAACGTTTTGTTCTACCCAAGGCCCTGTGGCATTAACAATGCTATGGCTGGTGACAGTTTTATCCTTGCCGTTATGTTGATAGCAAAATACGCAACCCTGTGCAGACAGATCTACAGACTGAAATGTGCTATTAAACTGGACAGTCGCACCCATAGATCCGGCTGAAGCCAAGACTGCTTGGGTTAATAGTGCATCATCGGTTTGCGCATCGTAATATTGATAAACTGCTTTTAGCCCTTGTTGCTTGATACCATCCAGTGTTGACCATTGCGATTTGGGTATTTTGTGGAAAGGTTTTAGGCTGATGAGTGAATAAAAGCTCAATCCTAATGCTATCTTCAACGAACTATAGTGACTACCTTCATAGACAGGAATATGAAAAGGCACGAGCTTCACAAGATGCGGAGCATTCCTCAATAGCCTTGCGCGCTCAACCAGACATTCTTTAACCAAAGAAAACTGACCTGTTTCAAGGTAACGCAAGCCGCCATGAATAAGCTTTGATGAGCGACTTGATGTGCCTTGAGCAGGCTTCGCATATTGCTCAATGACTAGTACGCGATAACCCGAAGCACTGGCATTTTGAGCAACCCCCGCCCCTTGAATACCCGCACCAATGACAATCACGTCGTAATCCATGCTTTATCGAGCCTCCTTTTGTTGTAAGGCTTGAACCATCGGTTGGATATCACCTGTCTCGATTAAGCTAATGCCCTGCTTAATATAGGTAATAGCTTTTTCTACATCGAGGATGTCATATAACATCCATTGCCAATCCCCTTGCCACGGTTGTTGTCTATGCGTTTGTTTAAAAAGAAGCTTGTGCTGATTACAGATGAGAAAGTCAGGCTGGAGTTGTAGCGCCCATTTTAGATGGGTTTTGTTATATTTTTTAAGCACCCAGCCCACTGATAAGTCGCTATACCTTTTAGCATAAGCAATGGCATTAAAATTAAACGAGATAAGTACGCATTGTTGGAAATAGGGGGCTAATTGTTCTAATAACGGCTTCATCGTTGTGTCTATACCCCGATAAAAAAGGCTTTCTTCTTTTATTTCTACAAAGGCTTTTGCTTGTGGATAACTGGCTAATAGCTTCAATACATCGGCTAGCATAGGCACAGGCTGAGGAAAAAAGTTTTGTAAAAAGAGGCTGGGTTGATGCACGCTAATTGAGCTTAGGTCTTCACTTCTAGATTCTAAAACGGAGACATTAATCCCTGCTGTGCGTTTAAAGTTGTCATCATGAATGACGACAAAATCACCCGTTGCGTTCATTTGTAGATCAAACTCAATATGCGCTCCTGATTGCAAAGCGCTGTGTAAGGCTAGCAGTGTATTTTCAGGATAGCGCGTCATATCGCCTCGGTGAGCAACCAAGTGTGAAATGAGAGTAGAGTTATCCGATAAATGACTCATGAGGTAAGCCGTGTTAGTTGATGATGAAATTTCTGATAACGTTGTTCTAGCGCTTTATCTTCAATCGGTTGAAAGGTTTGGTCGATGTTGATTGCCCACGGTGTTTTTGCTTTATTTTCACTAGCTTCATTTTTATCATTAGGTTGACTGCTTAGCCAAGCAATACCTCTTGCAGTGGTTTCTTTATCGGATAATCGTTGTACGGGTAGTTGGCTAAGGTTAGCCAGCTTTTGGCAGAGTCCATCCTGTTGCGATAAGCCTCCGCTGAGGGTGAGTAAGGTAAGTGGATGCTCTTGCGTCATGATGCGTAGATTGTCTTCGATCAAAAAAAGGATACTTTCAATAATGGCAACGCTCTTGGCTCCGATGTGTTTGCTATTATGTTCTTCATTATTTAGTGGACTATCATCTTCATCCTCAAAATAAGCAGGGATTGGGTTTGACCACCACGGACTACCTAAACCTCCCACTGTATTGATGAACAGGGGTGGGTTGTTAATGCTTTCTAACCAACCAGGAAGTTGCTGTTGCCACTGTTCTATTTCTTTTTCATTCCATTGTTGCTGCTGATGAAACCAGCTTAAAGCATTACCTGCTCCGTTGATGGTGGCTTCACGTAAGTAGTCTACTTTTTGATGATAACGACTTGAATAGGCAATGCCTGTTAGTAGTTGAGTAGATCGTTTGAAGGTGGGTAATTTGCGTAATACAAAAGCACCGCTACCGAGATTAATCAGAGCGCTGTTGTTGTTTAGCATTCCACTACCTAGCAGCGCTGCATTTTGATCACCACATACGGCTGTAATGGGAATAGAGGTGTTTTCTAATAAGCCATAGTCGTCACACATGGGTTTGCACAGTGGCAAACTATTAACGGGAATGTGGTAGGCAGTCGTTAAGTCTTCAGACCAGTCAAGCTGTTGAATATCCATTAATTGTGTACGTTGCGCATGGCTGTGGTCGATTACAAATCTAGCGTCTTGTGTTAAATGTAGTAATAAAAAACTGGTAAGAGGAGCTAGGTATAAGGAGTCTGTTGGTCTTCCTTTAAGAGCAGGGTGATGATCTAATAACCAACGGAATTTACTCGCAGAATAGTGCGATGAAAGGGGTAACCCCGAAAGCGTTTGAACTCGTTCTGCTGAAAGTGATAATGAAGTTAAGTAAGGCTGACCTCGCGTATCTTGCCAGCTAATAGCAGGGCTTAAAGCAGAGCCTTGTTTATCACAAACCACAAGGGTGGAGCGTTGACAAGTTAATCCGCAAGAATGGATGTGTTGTTTGATGGTAGTGCTTAGTGCGCCCAGTAAGCGATTAAGTGCTTTTCTTACTGAATGAAGGAGGGCTACAGGGTCTTGTTCAATGTGGCCGTTTTCTCTATAAAACAGTGACACAGGCTCAACCTGGCTAGCTTGTAGCACCCCCTTTTCGTTGTATAACATAGCACGGCTTGAGTGAGTGCCTTGGTCGATGGCTAAATAGTAGTTCATGCTATTAGCGTAGGACGTTTTGTTGATGTTAGGGCGATTTTTAGTAGGCTAATTGGATAGTGTAGCTATTATCTTATTTGCTTCTTTAGTTAGAGACCTTTGCACGAAAGAAATGACGAATAAAAATGGCTTGAATTCCCTCTATTCCTGCTAAAAATTCGGGCCAATAGCTCGGCTATTACCCTATTTTTTAGAAAAATAGAGGGACTTACGCTCATTTCTCTCTCTCCATTCTTTCATGCAAAGGTCTCAGTTGGTGTTTAGGAAGGGCTGTTCAATGCTAGGAATCTGTTTATAGAATAGACAAAAGTTCCCTCCACCTAGCAGGGGGAGGGTTAGGGAGGGGGTAGATAGTCTGATAAAAAGATGACCTTAGAACATCTCCCCCTCCCCAGCCCTCCTCCCAAAGGGGAGAGGGAGCTTATTTCATTTAGCATTGAACAGCCCTGAGTGTTTAGGTAGGCTTATTTCAACTCTATTGATATTAATCATAAAAACAATGTCTTTGTGATAGAGTGAGGTATTCATGATGTAGAGGGGATAATAATGAAAAGCTGGCAAAAACTATTAATAGCAGGATCACTTGCCATTTCATCGCAAGTTGTTGCCTCTCCTTTTGGCAATAGCTTCGGTAACTGGGGCGGTAGTAACTTTGGTGGTAATAAATTTGGGAGCGGTTGCAATAACTGGCCTGAGTGGACACCGATGTACTGGATGGAAAAGATGATTGGCTCAGATAATAACTGCAACAACAGGTATTATCCTCGATCCAGTGTTTACCCACCTGCTTATCCTTCCTCATATACAGGAGCAGGATATCAACAGGCTTACCCTTATTCCTATGCTAAGAACTATGCAAACCCTTATACAAACCCCTATGCAGCAAGGCGTTATAGGGCTAATCCGTATTACCCTGTGAATGGAAGAAGTGTCAATTCAATCTACAATCAAGCAGCTCTGCAAAGAGGCTTTTCAAGCTTTCCTGGGAGAGGTAGCTTCGGACAGGGTTATTCTCCTTTTTCTAGTGGAAGTAGAGGCTTTCCTAGTATGAGTAGTTTTGGTTCTGGGTTTAATGGCTTTAACGGTTTTAACCCCATGGGTGGGGGAGGCAGTGGGTTTGGAATGAATCCAATGTCTTCTATGTCTCCAATGGGGTTTGGTTTGCCGTTTAGCCCTATGTCACCGATGTCTCCCATGTCACCGATGGGCTTCGGAAGCCCCATGAGCGGAATGAATCCTATGAGTTCGATATCTCCAATGGGAGGAGGTGGTTTTTCACCTTTTGGTAGCAGCTCGTTCTCACGTGGAATGCGTTCACCCTTTTCTTTCTAAGTGAGACCTTTGCACGAAAGATATGACCAATTACTCATTTGATGAGTCCTATCTGCGTCCAAAAATAGGGGGGTATGCGTTATAGACATGGTACTCATGTTTAATATTGATGCTTTTATAACGTAGCTATAATTAAGGACTCAATCTGTGCAACCCATCCAGTCTTCTAAAGAACCCTTGAAGCATCATTCTATGGTGCGTTGGTATAATCCTGCATTATTGTTTCGTATCGCATTACGCTCTATCGTTGCAACGGTGGTCGGACATATTGCCGATAACAAAGAGCTCGGTAGGTCGGATAAGCGGTAGCGCCATCCGACAAATAGGTTAATTCAGCACCTTGTCGGATGGCGTGCCTTACCCGACCTACCGCGCTGACTTGTTTTCCATTAACGCTCTATCAAATCTCCATTAGCCAGTTGATGTAATGCTGAGGCAATAAACGTTTGATAGGGTAGCCCTTTTCTACGTGCTATTACTTTTAGGCGCGTAATATCACGGTTTTGTAGTCGCAAGGTAATGGCTTTGCGTTTTTCAGTATTTTTAACAACCTGTTGCCAAAATGCCTGTTTTTCTTCTTTATGTTGTTGGGGAGCAATTTTAAACGTACCCGTATCAATCGCCTGATTCAGACTTTCAATCATGTCGCGCTCTTCGTCATCTATGTAAGTGGGGTTGTTAGTTGTGTTGTTCATAATTTATTCTCTGGAAGTAGTGATTTTAGCTTTCGACTGGGATAAATAGTTTTGAGGAAAAGCTTATCTTTGTCACGTACATACGGTACAACACAGGGATAATCTTTGATCATAACGATTAACAATCGTTGGTTTGGGTATAGCTCCTGATTAGGGTGTGGCTGATCATCTATAAATCCCCCTGTTGAAAGTGCAACTTCTACATCCTCAAAACAGAGTTCTCTTTCTTGTTTGAGCTGTTTGTTTTTTTCAACACGTGTTAGAGGGCCATCAGGGCGTTTTTGGGTTTTAGTTCTTCCTAGCTCGTCATAGGTGCTGACTACCCACTGAATGCTCTCAGCATCAGCGTCAACATCAGTATTAGCATAATAGGGCAGGGAGGCCTCAATGACTTGTCCTCTTGCA
Organism: Thiotrichaceae bacterium; assembly: GCA_026991755.1. Classification (GTDB taxonomy): domain Bacteria; phylum Pseudomonadota; class Gammaproteobacteria; order Thiotrichales; family Thiotrichaceae; genus HyVt-477. The sequence goes on from JALXAX010000057.1 coordinate 14,880, forward strand.
TTGTAGATTTTGTCCTGATAGACGTCTCTGCCATCAAATGCTTTGGTTCAGCAGCTATTGATATCGAAGGGGCAGATTTTATAGATAATAAATACTAATTAATCATTTGCTTATAGTGATATTGGCATTGTTTGAATGATAGCTTACATCATAGCTAACGGATGCTTCACGAATACAAAAATTACGCAGCTTCTCTCACAGCCACCTTTTCACGCTTGCTGACATTTAACACTTCAAGGCCAAGGATATTACCCTGATCATCATAATCTAACATCACACCGGGTTTTATTTCTTCAGTACTTTCAATATCACCATCAGCAAGTTGCACATAAAGCGCGTCAACTTCTGGATCAAACTCTATTTTCATCGCTTCACCTTATTCAAAATATGCAGTCACAATAGTGACAGGTTTAGTAGTTTCATTATAAACGACTCTCAATCGCTTAAAACCCCTCTCAGGTATTTCAAGCAGAGCATGTAAAACAGTAGAGTCCTCACTATCACTTTCAAGGCTGTCTGGTGCAGTGATAGTTACCTGTATCCATTCATGCTTGATTCGCTTACTAGCATGATTGCTTAATTTAAATTCCACTGTTTGCCTCTATCACTACCCTTACGGTCAGATCAACTTTCTTTAATACTAGCACTAACATCATTGTGACTTCTATTCTTCTTATAAGCCTCAGATTTTCTATCCCCACCTCTAGCCAAGGGAGCAACAGGTCGATTAAGCTTTTCAGCAATATTTTCCTTAAAATAATCACTGCCTAGCACCCAGGCTTTATTCGTAGATTCCCTGATTTCCTCCAGCGTTTTCTCTTCAATTTCAGTCGCAAACAAACCCCTATAGTTTTGCTGCCGAAGATCATTCGATTGACCCAAAGCCTTGTATTGATCATGCGGAATAACCAAAGGATTAGTCTCACCCAGCGCATTAAAGCGATAACTCGACCAAGGATACTCCGCAGGGTGGTCAGCCATATTCATAGCCCTCACAGGGTTCATCTCAATATACCGATAACAAATCAAAGCATACTGATCACTATCAATTAACGTAGCTTTATAGCGACCTTCCCAAAGTGTCCCCGTACGGTGATAGGTTTTATTAAAGTACTGCACATAATAACGCCCCACCATCTGCATGGCTTTTGAGATACCGTCTTTCTTGCGGGGTGTAATCAACAGGTGAACGTGGTTGGTCATCAAAACATAAGCATGAACATCACAATCATGCTTGTCACAAGCCTGTTTTAGTTTATCCAGATAAAACTGATAATCCTGATCCGCATAGAAAATTGGCTCTCGGTTATTGCCACGAATAATGACATGCTGGGGATGACCGATAAGGACAAAACGAGGTTGACGGGGCATGGTTCACTACTCTTTTTTTGGGAGAAGTGAGTATAAGTTAGAGCAAGTTAACAATCAATCGAGTCTGACCCTAATACCGCTTAAGTTAGAGCAAGTTAACAATCAATCGAGTCTGACCCTAATACCGCTCACGATATGGCGTTTACCAAATGGATCAAAATTAACCCGTTGTACGATACCGCCTCTATCATCCGTGATAGTGTCAACACTACCGAGTGAGTCGGTATGCAAAAAACGGGTTTCATCAGGCAGTGGATTAACCGCATCCCCCGTGGCTTGTTCTTCGGTGCGTTGCTGTATTGCAATCACCTCGCCACCCGCATAAATATAGTACTTATGCTGTTTAATAGTGTGGCTTAAGCCATCATTTCTAACGATGTACTCGTAGGCTTTGCCCACATAATAAGTAGTTTCATCTCGACCATTAGCACCGAGTACTTGCTTGGTTCGGTTATGCTCTGCATCGTATTCAAAACGTGTATGGTTATCGCCTTGTTTAATACGCTGTGGCTTGTTGAACGTCGTCCAGTCAATCGTACGACTTTTATTGCTGGCGCTATCAATCGTCTTGATCATATTGCCATTAGCATCGTATTGATAACTAGCCGTAGTGCCATTTTTTCGGCTCATGTCGGTGAGACGATTCCCCGCATAGTGCATACTGGTAACATCCAAATTCTTATTCAGATTGCCCAGCAGATCATAGGTAAAGTCTTGACTGTAGCCACCGCTACCACTGGTTGTCGTTCTCCCTACATAATCAACACGGTCTAGCTCATCATAACCATAATTGTCTGTGATACCTTGTATCTTATCTTCACGTTGGGTGACGTTATAAAGGGCATCGTAGTCATACTGTAAATCGCGAATGAGGGTGTCATCGCTACCAAACGAAGTAGTAATCTGCTTAAGCTGTCCACTGGCTCTATCATAATACTTTCGGGTCAGCATATCGTTGCCGAGATAAGCTGTTGTTAAGCGCCCACTGGCATCACGTTCTTCCGCACTCCATAAGGTCGTGTAACCCGATTGGTTGTTATGCTCATCAAGACGGCGCTGAATGCCATCTTTTTTATCTAATAATTGCGTGATTTCTTGCTGATATTTTTTAAACTCGGCAAGCTCTCGTTCAGCAGTTGCAATAGATTCGGTGGCTAATTGTTTATAGTGATTAGCTTTTTGCGCATAACTGCTTGCCGTATTATGGTATCGATCAGCGCTCCCTTCATAATAGCTTGCATTCCCTTTAAATTGAACTTCTCGGCTTTTGTAATAGTTAGCCTTTTGAAGATAGTGATCTCCCAGATTTAACTGTGCCGGAATGGAAATATCACACCACGCATATTCACATGTTTTAAGATCCCCTGTCGGTATTTTAACGACGGATGAAGTGCTGGTTCTACAGCCTCCTGTTTTCCAGTAGGACGTGCATTTTGTCTGTTGGTAATAGGCATGAGTGGCATCTTTTCTCACAAAGGTTAGCATCTGCTCCCCATAGCGTTTTAGATACGTCTGCGCTGTTGCCTGATAGGCATCACTTATTTGTTTATACCGAGCTGCCGTACTACGTAGCCTTTTGGCATAATTATCGAGGGCTTGTGCATTTTTTTCATAATAAGTAGAATTCTGTCGCCAATAGGCGCTGGTTTCTTCATACTCATCCGCTTTTGCAGAAGCTTGCAGATAGTGGTCTCTTGAGACTTTGACTTTAGTGGCAAGCGCTTCTATCTGTTGCTCTAACTCCGTGAAAGATAGCTGTAACGACGCGTAGTCATACTCTCTGATCTGCTCATTGGGCATACGCACGGTTTTTAAATGACCTTGATCGGTATAGTCTTTTCTGACCTCAATACCCCCTGGATAGGTTTCCTTGATGGGTCGACTATACTGATCATAGCCCACCTCTACGGTAAAGCTTCTGTCATCTATAGTAGTCGTCGTGCTGTTAGGTCGGCCTTTCGTATCGTAAGTGAGGCTCTTTGAAGATGAGCCACTTTGACTGCCTGCTAATTTACCAATACCGTTGATAGCACTGTCATAACTCCAGTGATCAACTACTGCAATCATGCCGTTTTTATCGTTAAGCGTACGCTTAACCATCCGACCTAATACATCATATTCAGGAAGGGTGGTTTGCCCCTTGGCATCTTTTTGCCAAATGAGTTCACCAAAACCATTGTAGGCATACTCCCAATAACCCATCACAGGATCAGTCATACTGATTTTATTGCCTACCGCATCGTAGCTCATGCTGATAATAGAGCCATTGCTGTTACTTTGTAGTAGATTGCCTATGGCATCGTATGAGAAGCGAACGATGGAATCTTTTTCAGTGCCATTGTCATTGCCGGGTTGCGTAATGCTAGCAGTTTTATCCAGCAGGTTTTTTACAGTGGTTTTGGTACGGCCTTTAGGGTCAGTTACTTGGGTAGTCAATCCTCTATAGACATAACGTGTTAGAGGGCCATCGGGGCGTTTTTGGGTTTTAGTTCTTCCTAGCTCGTCATAGGTGCTGACTACCCACTGAATACTCTCAGCATTAGCGTCAACATCAGTATTAGCATAATAGGGCAGGGAGGCTTCAATGACTTGTCCTCTGGCATCGTAGATTTTGTCCTGATAGACGTCTCTGCCATCAAATGCTTTGGTGATGGTTCGGATTTCTCGACCTAAACTGTCATAAATAGCGGTCTTCGGCGCTTGCCCTGAGCTGGTTTCTGTTATTTGATAGATAGCATGCGCTTTTCCTTTGCCTTTTATGTCGAACTCATCAGCTAATTGATGCGTAATAACCGTAGTGGTGCCATCAGGTCGCTGTGTTTTTTCTTTTCGACATAAGCTGTCGTAAGTTATGGTTGTTTTAAGATTATTGACATCGATGAGGGTGCCTGGTGATGAACATCTATCATCGTAATCCGTGAGGTATTCTTTATGGCCTTTGGCGTTAGTACGGCTTTCTATGTAGAGACCATAGGTGGTATCGAAAGTAACTCGAGATGTCCTGTCGCTGGGCTTGGTAAAGGTGATGCCGCCTTTGTCTGACGGTTGCTTAATACGGGTTGTGGTGCTGTTACGGTTTCCAAAAGCATCGTAAGTGAAGGTGCTAGTTAATTCTTGATCGCTACCCGGCTGTAGTATTTCTTTTTTTAGTGAGCCATCCTCATTATATTCAAACTGGGTTCTTCGCGTAACATCAGCGCCTTCTGAGCTTGTATGTATTACGCTAACGGTTTCAGGTTTTCCAAGTAACCACTGTGAGGAATCGAAAGTTTTGTACTTTGTGGTGGTAATGATCTGTACCGAATTATTATTGATATCGTTTGTTGAAACGGTAACGGTTTGTGGATCACCCTCCTTTGTTCTATCTTTATAGACGGTATTTTTTGTACTGATCAGCGAGCCATCCAACTCGTAACGACTTTCTGTACTGGTGTTTTGATGGATTATGGTGATATTGGCATTGTCTGAATGATGGCTTACATCATAGCTAACAGATGCTTCGCGAATAGTTTTATAGGAGTTGCCTACTTTAATTTTTTCAACGGCTTTCTCTACCAACCCATTACGATCATCATCCTGATAGTAAGTAGTTTCAGTGGTTTTATGGGTTGCATGATTTGTTTTAGTTATTTTGCGAAAGCTTCGTACACCACGCTCAATATGGTTTTTCATATCTTCGTAGGTATAGCTTTGTTTATTGAAGCCACCGATGCCATTGGAGGTTTCTACGCTTTCAACGACTCGGCGATAACCTTTGACGTTTCTTAGTAGAGGATTAGTTGGTTCTGTTGTTGCAGCGGTATAAAGCGCGGGGTCAGAAATCTGCCCGTATTTTAGGGTTGTTTTGTTGCCATAACCTGTGGTTATTGTTTTTAGTAGGCTGTTTTCGTAGATGGCACCGAGTTCACAATCTAAACCATCCCTGCTTCTGTAACAGACATCTAGACCTCCATCTCCGTTGATATCATGTAGTGATATGGGGGTGGGGCCTGGTTTTGACTTTTCCCCCTGGATATAAAAAATATCTGTTCTGAAATCAAGGGACGCATAATGCTTAAATGAACCAAATCTAGTACCTGTATTAAGGGCGCATTGAAATTTATTATCAATCACCAGGCATAAATCTGCTCGACCATCGTTGTTAATATCTTCTACAAGTTCACCCCAGTCATTACTGTGAACAGGTGACCATTCTTTGGCTGGGTTAAACCCCTTGCCGGTATTTATGGCACATTTTAGTTCCCAACCTTTTCGGTGGTAATATGAGCGAAAGCAAATATCGGTTAAACCGTCTGCATTGAGGTCGGTATATCTAAATGAATTAGGAACTATAGAATTAACAAATTTATAATAAATAGCTAGACCACTATCATCGACCTGATCTTCAACCCCAAAAAAAATATTTCCGAGTGTAGCAAGGCTTTTTATAGAGTCCAGTTGTGGAATATTGTCGTCAGATAATCTTTGATTGATCATGCACCCAAAATCTAATGGGCGGAGTGCGCCTATAGTATTACGCTCTATCGGCATAGCACCTGATCCACACAAATCAACAAAACCATCACCGTTAATATCAATAAAACCCGCTGTGGAGTTTTCAGACCCATAGGCTACTGACTGATTGGAAGATATAAAACCTGTATTAGCCAATATAAATTCTGAGTCAAATACATTGTTTTTGTTATTGATGGCGCATTTAACTCTAGCTACAGAGTCTCTGACATAGCCATAAGTTTCTCCATCGGACTCCCAAACAGATGGTTTATGAGCGTTGAGGGAACAAATGTCAGGGTAACTATCATTATTTATATCGATAAATCTAATAATGTCTTCTGAATTAAATCCAGCTACTGTTCTGATTCTTTCTTGATCAAAGTTGACCCTAGACCAAAAATCACCTTCATTAAAGCCATTCTCTTGATTATTTAAAGCGCAAAAAATGCCTGCCCCTAATTCTGAGCAAACATCAGGATACCCGTCATTATTAAGATCTAAAAATCGATAGGTATCAAATAGAAAGCCGTAAGACCATCCACCCATGAAACCCGGTTGACGATAGCCTTTACGTTCAGCCCATAGCGTAAAAGGTTTTAGTCGTTTCGTGGTATGATCATACAGCGCACAGTAAAGCCCTTCATTTGCATAACAAACATCTTTAAAGCCATCCTGATTAAGATCTACCATTTTGTAAGACTTAAACTTGTCTGTTCCAGAAATCAAGCTAACCGTTTCATTCTTGGTAGTAACTTCCTGCTCCCATCCAAACGTAGTAGCTGGAGCGCAATCACCATTTACATCACATAACTGAGCGGAATCAAGACGGCTATAATTTCCGACCCCCACCGTTCCATATTCAAGGCGATATTCACGCAATAGCGCGTCATTACTGGTCACCCTTATTTTATTTATGCGCTTGTCGAGAAAAGCTTGCTCTCCTTGTTGCCATGCATCAAGTACATCCTGTCGAGGCTCATAATCAAAAACGACTTCGTATTTACTAAATGATATTCTTTCTGGAATAGTAGTGCCGCGATCATTGATGTAATGATAGTCAACACTATTATCAAAACGGTCTTTTTTACTGCTGATATTCCAAGTTAATATGGCATCTGAATTTCCTCTGCTGATTCTTGAATCTGTTGTTCCGCCATACTCGTGGATATAACCATCCTTCGTCCGTACTTCCCATTGTAGTGGTCCTGAACCTTGTTGACCTTTTGAGATAATCCTTGAGTAGCTTTCTCTGGCAGTACGGTATTCGGTTTCTGCATCGCCATCATTTCCTGATATGGCAATCAATCTTTGGCCATCTAAACAGTAACGATCATTCTCATTAAACTGCACACCTCCTTTTTTCCCGTCATATATTTTGTTTTGGGGGCAACGGGAAATTGAAGATAAACCTGATAGAGAGAAGCCAACGCCGACAATGCCATTAGGGCTGGCTTGGTTATAACTTAAAGTTAATGAGGGAGCTGTGCCATTAGGTCCTGCTGGTGTTTCGATCGGTAAATCCCAACTGGCAACCCCTTGATTAATCTGAATTTCACCTTCAAGTGAACCGACTAGCTCTTCTGCATGAATAGTGGATATGCATAGTAAACCCGCAAAAGACAAAATGCCTCTAATTAATAAGCCCTTCATGTTAACCCCTGTTTTACTTGGCTACTTGTTGTAGCCAAATTGATTTTATTCTTTCTTTATTTTTTGTAATACACTTGTAGTTCTATTAAGTATTTAGTGTGTTACAGCTGATATTTATCAGCTTAGTTTTTATTGATATCCAGTGCAGCCCGGCTGATTTCATCCATTTGTGTTTCTATTGCTTTAAATTCTGCTGCTAATGGAGTATTAGCTTTCATTGCTTCTGCTATATGGCTGGTGTCTAGCCCTAGTCGTTGATTTGTTTCAGCTACTAGCTGGTCTGCTTGTGCGATAAGCCGATCTGTTTCTTGATAGCTATTTTGTAGCTCGCTTTCTTGTTGTTGGTCATCAATAGCGGTTTGTTTTAACTCTGAAGTGGCTTGTTCTAAAGCTTCGCGAATCGGTTTTAATTCTCGTGGTAAGGAACCTTTTATTACTAAACGACCATCTTGCTGACGTTCGACTTTTTGTTCCTTAGCGTCAGCGTCTATTGATGGGTTAAAGGCTTGTTTTTTATTTTTTTCTGATGTCCCTAAAGCCTGTGTTATATTTTTAATTTCAGCGGTTACGCTTTCTTTGGAAGGTTGGATTATAATATAACTGATACCAAAGATAGCTATTACTACGCCTGCTATAAGCCCTTTATTAAGCCCTTTATTCATTTTTATCCCCTATTATTTTTAGTAGGTATATAAGCACCTATATACCAGAGCTGTTTAATGCTAGAAATCTGTTCATGGAATAGACAAAGTTCCCTCCACCTAGCAGGGGGAGGGTTAGGGAGGGGTAGATAAT
>JALXAX010000058.1 GCA_026991755.1 Thiotrichaceae bacterium
GAAATATATTTTTTAGTTATTCAGAGATTCCTTAAACAAATAGCACAGGAGATTCAAGATGACTGATCGTAATATAGGCATGGAAATCCTTGAAGGGATAAAAGAAATAAAAAAACATAAAAAAGGTGAGTTGCGGCTAAAAACTACAACTTTATCTGATCCATCGCCTGCACAAATAATTCGTAAAAAATTAGAGCTTTCTCAAGCATCCTTTGCGGGTTTAATGGGTGTTAGTATTCGAACAATTCAAGATTGGGAGCAAGGGCGGAGATCACCAAAAGGTCCTGCTAAGTCTTTGTTGAGGGTGGCAGAGCAACATCCTGAGGTATTTGCAGACATACATTAAAACTACAAAGACAAAACAGGCATCCAGGTTCCATAAGAGAGTATTGATTTCAGCTTACCAAGTATTATAATTACCCGTCTATGAAACAACGGTTATCCATTCACATTGCTTTAGTAGCTTTTTTATTGCTGCTTACGCAAAGTATGTTGCTAATTCATGCCTCTGTGCATGACTTGCATAATGATACTCAAGCTAGCTGTGAACTCTGTCTGGCTGCCGATAATCTTAATTCGGCACTAGCAAGTAGCTCTTTGGGTTTTGTTGTTGCTCCTATTGTAGCGGTTGAAAACCCTACGCCTTATTTTACTTATGTTGCTTCTTTTAAAGCATCTTCTCCGCTTCCTCGCGCACCTCCTGTTATTTAATTTCCCGTTTTATCATTGTGAATCCATAGAAGACTCTACGCGGACTCTTGTCAGGCATGTCCTGTTATTACAATAGGCTTACATGCGTGTTTGTTTTCTATTATCCATTCACAAACCATTGCTATGACCTTTCCAAAATAAACCAATGCTATCCCATGCGAAAGCTGATTTTTTGTATGAGGAAGTGAGCCTTTAGACTCGCCTAATATGCTGTTTTATATCATTTGGCAGGATTATACGCCCCTAAAGAGACTGTGAAGATATTTCAAAAAACGCTGTTTGTAGGGTGTGCTGAGGTACGAAGCGCACCATAAGTGCATGATAAACGGTGCGCCTCCTCCGTCGGCACACCCTACATATGAATACTTTTTACAAGCTCTAAAGGGTCGCTTCCATCTATTGCTTAACTGGAAAGCTTAGAAACGTAATCAACAGGCATATCTACCTCGCCTGTATAGGAGTTACCATGAAAAAAATTATCGCAGCATCGCTGTGCCTAGCTACGATCACCCCTGCATGGGCTGAAAGCACAGCAGAGCTTAAACAACAAATTGAACAACTAAAAAAAGACAATGCAGCACAAATTCAGGCGCTGGAATCACGTATTGAAGCCGCTGAAAATAATGCTGTCAGCCAGCCTGCTACCAGCACTACTGCAAAGCAAAACAGCTTTAATCCAGCCATCAGTTTGATTCTTAATGGCAGTTATTCCAGCTATTCACAAAATCCTGATGACTATACTTTGCCTGGCTTTGCACTAGGCACAGAAGCAGGGCTAGAGAAAGAAGGTTTCTCGTTGGGGGAGTCTGAAATCACGCTGTCGGCTAATACCGATCAGCACTGGCGCGGTCAAATGACACTATCGTTTGCTGATGATAGCGGCGAAACAAGCACCGAAGTCGAAGAAGCTTATATCGAAACCCTCGGGCTTGATAACGGTTTAACCGTACGCGCAGGACGTTTCTTCTCAGGCGTTGGTTATCTCAATGGTAAACACGCCCATGCATGGAATTTTAACGATGCACCGCTGTTGTATCGTGGTCTATTTGGTAACCAGATCAAACAGGATGGTTTGCGTTTGAACTGGGCATTACCCACCGATCAGTACATTGAACTGGGGCTAGAAGCAGGTAATGGTCAAAACTTTCCTGCGGGTGGCTCACACGGCGGGCTGGGTGATTGGGCTGCCTTTATAAAAACAGGTGGCGATATCGGTGATAGTGCCAGTTGGCAATTGGGTCTATCACACTATCAAGCCGATAACATTGATGGTCGCAAAGCTACCACGCACAGCTTTTCAGGTGACAGCAAAATGAACGGGCTGGATGTGGTTTACAAATGGTCACCTAATGGCAACGATACCGAGCGATCACTGGTGTTACAAAGTGAATATTTCCAACGTGATGAAAACGGTACGGTAACGGCAACTGGAGTAGGTAGCAGCAGTATTGATACTAACCAGAAAGGCTGGTACGCCGAAGGTATCTACAAATTCAAACCCCATTGGCGTACAGGCTTACGTTATGACCGTCTAACGAGTAATAACACGGGTGATAACACCGCTACCTTGCAACAGGTCGGCTTGTTGGATGAAGGGCATGATCCTCACAGAAGCAGCGCTATGCTGGAATGGATTCCCAGTGAATTCAGTCGCATACGTCTACAAGTCAATCATGATAATTCTACTCGTGATTCAGACAACCAAGTTATTTTGCAATATACCCAAGCATTGGGTTCACACGGCGCACATCAATTCTAGGAGTATCAACCATGAACATTATTATAAAAACTACCCTTATTCTCAGCACTTTAGCGATCAGCACTCAAGCGATGGCAAAAGTAAATATATTCGCCTGTGAGCCAGAATGGGCTGCACTGGCAAAAGAAATAGGGGGCAATCATATCAAGGTTAAATCAGCCACCACAGGCTTGCAAGATCCCCATCATATTCAGGCAAGACCTAGCTTATTAGCACGCGCTCGCCGTGCTGATATGTTGGTCTGTACAGGTGCAGAACTGGAAGTTGGCTGGCTGCCTATCCTGTTACAAAAAACAGGTAACCCTAAAATTCAACCAGGTCAGCCAGGCTACTTTATGGCAACCCGTGCGGTGCGCCTGCTTGATATTCCAAGTAAATTAGATCGCAGTCAGGGTGATGTACACGCGGCAGGTAATCCACATATCCAGACTGATCCGCGTCGCATTGCCAAAGTTGCCAAAGCACTTTCTACACGGTTGTCTCAGATAGATCCATCCCATGCAGCGGACTATGCAAAAAACTACAACGACTTTAACCAACGCTGGACAAAAGCCATGCAAGGCTGGCAACAGCAGGCGAAAGCGCTGCGCGGTAAGTCGATTGTCGTGCAACATAAAAGCTGGGTCTATCTCGAAGACTGGCTGGGATTAAAGGAAATCGCCACATTAGAGCTTAAGCCTGGTGTACCTGCAACCACTAGTCATCTATCCAAAGTTATGGGCTTAGCAAAATCACAACATGCCAGTGCCATTATTTATGTGGCTTACCAAAGCCCCAAATCAGCTAACTGGTTGGCGAGTAAATCAGGCGTAACTGCTATCAAACTTCCCTTTACCGTCAGTGGAACGCCTAAAGCAAATGATCTTTTCAGCCTATTTGATGACACCATCACTCGTCTTACGCAGGTAATTAAATAATGGAAGGTTTGGAACTACAAATCCTTGGCCCTGCCTTTCTAGCAGGGTTGTTGGTGCTGGCAACGCATGTACCCTTGGGTCAGGAAGTACTCAAGCGAGGTATCATTTTTATCGACCTTGCTATTGCCCAAATAGCAGGGTTAGGCATTATCGCCGCGCATAGCTTTGGACTTGAAGTAGACGGCTGGCAGGTACAAATGATTGCGGGTGGTAGTGCCATGCTAGGTGCGGTATTGCTGAACTGGACAGAAAGTCGCTGGCAACAAGGCCAAGAAGCCTTGATTGGCGTGATTTTTATCCTTGCCGCAACCACAGGCATCTTGATGCTGGCAAACAATCCGCATGGTGGTGAACATTTACAAGAGCTACTCAGTGGACAAATCCTGTGGGTTGATCTACCGCGCCTGCTTTGGGTTGCAGCCCTCTATGCCATTGTCTTATTTATCTGGCTACGCTTTAAAGCTCAGTTGGGTAACCTTGGTTTTTATCTGTTATTTGCCTTGAGTGTAACCGCATCTGTACAACTAGTCGGTGTCTATCTGGTTTTTTCTAGCTTGATTATCCCCGCATTGGCAACACTACGGCTTAATTTGTCAGGCAAACGCCGACTATTTTGGGGTTATGCGATCGGTATTATTGGTTATGCGACAGGCTTATTACTATCAACCTTAACAGACTTACCCAGTGGGCCAATGATTGTGTGGTGTTTGGCTATTACGGCTGTTTTAGTGACATTACTGAGGGCATCAATCAATGTGTTTAGTGTGCAAGCTGATAAGCATTAATGTTTGAAATTTAAAAAGTTTTTACATGTAAGCGCCGCCTTCGACTCCGCTCAGACTACAGAGTAGCACCCAAGCGGAGTCAAAGGGTGCGGTTTTTACTGAGCATACTTTTGTAACTATTAATATGTTATAGTTGATTCACAACTTAGTTCACTTAAGGTGAAAACATGATTCAATTAAATATCCATGATGCAAAAACAAATCTCTCCAAATATCTAAAAGACTTAACCGAGGATGAGCCTATTTTATTGTGCAAGCGCAATGTCCCTATTGCCAAGATTATTGGTTTAAAAAGTAAATCAACAAAGAAACGCGTGATTGGTTTGGCTAAGGGAGATTTTGTGGTGCCAGATGATTTTTCTGACCCGCTTCCTGATGAGGTGCTGGCTGCATTTGAAGGTTATTAAACGTGCGTTTGTTATTAGATACGTGTACTTTCCTTTGGCTTATTTCTGATGATCCAAAATTAAGCAATACAGCGCGTAAGATGTTTGAGCAAGCAGAGAATGAAGTGTTTCTGAGTTCGATCTTATTATGGGAAATTAGCGTAAAATACCAGTTGGGAAAATTACCCTTACCTGAGTCTCCTCGACAGTACATTCCTAAGCAAAGGGAAAAACATGGTATTGAATCATTGTCATTGTGTGAGTCAGATATTTCTCACTTACTTACATTGCCAAGTGTCCACAAAGATCCTTTTGATCGAATGTTAGTTTGTCAAGCAATAGAGGGGAACATGACGTTGCTGACACCTGACCCTTTGATTCAGGATTACCCTGTAAAAACAGAATGGTAGTGATGGATGTGAACGTTTAGTGAAAGTGAAAAGCTAAAAAGTTCTGAATTAAGCCCTTAACCCAAATAACCTAAAGGCACACAATAGAACAAAAATCCACCCGCAGAAATTGGCATTATTTCATCGCCACCGTAGAATAGAATGCCCTTGTCAAAACGTTCTTTTGAGTGGGTTGCCAGTTCTATCATGCCTTTCAGATCGCTTTGTTTTATACTGGCTTTGGCTTTCACTTCGATTCCTATAATTTTGCCATTGCGGTTTTCCAGTACAAAATCGACTTCTTTTTTTCGCAGGTCTCTAAAGTGGTAGATATCAACGCTGTTTTCTGCATAACTGGCTTCTTTTAGAAGCTCAGAATAGACGTAGTTTTCGATTAAACTACCGTAATCCCCATCTTTGTGGAGAAACAGGTTTTCTTTATCGACATGCAATAGGTAGCTTGCCAGACCGGTATCAATAAAATGAATTTTTGGGGATTTGATAACGCGCAATGAGGCGTTTACATGGTAAGAGGGTACGATTTTTATAATGTACATTGCCTCCAATAATTCAACGTAGGCGAGTACGGTTTTATTGGAAATTTGTAATCTTTTTGCCAGTGTATTGTAGTTTAGTAGCTGTGCATCATACGTTGCCAGCAGTTGTAATAACTGTTTAATGGATTGTCGTTTGGCAAGTGATATATGCCTAAGTTCCAATATGTCTTTTTGTATTCGGGATTCGATATAAGAAGCGAACCAGTCATCTCTGAGTGATCTTTCATACTTGATTATTTCAGGGTAACCACCTGCCATTATTTTATCTAAAACGCCATCCAGTGTTGCATTGCTTTTTAAAGCGGTTATCTCTTCCGTGAAAAGCTGGTCAATGCTATTTTTTTTGCTTGAGCTAATTTCTGCTTGTGACAAGGGATAAAGATTATAGCGAACCATTCTTCCTGCGAGTGATTCGGTAATTTCATGCATTCGCATAAAGTCAGCAGAGCCTGTGAGTAGAAATTGGCCTTTTTCATTTTTTTCATCGACGTGTGTTTTGATGTATGGGATTAACTCTGGGGCTAGTTGAATTTCATCAATCACCAAAGGCTCTGTTGCATAAAACTGTAGGAAGTTTTTTGGGTCTTGCCGTGCAAGAGAGAGTTTTTCTGGATCATCTAATGTCAGATAAGTCATGCCATATTTTGAGGATAGCGCTTTTACAAGTGTGGTTTTCCCTGCCTGACGAGGACCATTCAGCAGGATAATTCGGAAACTTTTCAGTGCTGTAACAAGCTTTGAGCTAATGTATCTATTAATCATAAATACTATTAAAGTATAAAATTCCAAATTTTACAATATATAATTCCAATAATTACATGGTAGAAATCCAATAATAACTGACTAAGATTCCATAATTTATTAGAGAAAGGAGAAAAAGGTATGGCAAAGGGCATAACTGAAAAGGGTGTATAATCTTGAGTAGATAAACAAAATGCTTTTACACTGGGCGTAAGTCATCAATGGAGACAAGCCATGCAATTAACACTTGAAATACCCAATAAATATTTGGTTAACCAAACACCAGAAGAGCTCACACGCCTACTAAAATTGAATACTGCAATAGACCTCTATAAAAATGGACGACTTTCAGCAGGCGCAGCAGCCGAATTTGTGGGTGATCTAGGTCGGTATCAGTTTCTGTATGAATGCCAAAAAAGAGGAGTTGAGCCTCAAACCTATGAAAGTGTGGAAGAACTACAGGAAGAAATTGAAATGCTGGCACAAGAGTTGTAATGATCATTGTTGCCGATGCATCCCCCTTAGTTGCTCTGGCTGTGTGTGATTGTCTGCATATCTTAGAAAATCTCTTTGAAGAGGTTAAGGTTGCTCAAGCGGTATATGATGAAGTAACCGATAAGAATAAACCAGCCGCAAACAAGCTTAAAGAGTATCTGCAAGATAAAGTATCCAATTTAATAGGGCAATCGCACTTAAAATAGCTTGATATTATAATCTAAATTAAGTATTAGATGTAAGCTTTTGATTTACTATGAA
>JALXAX010000059.1 GCA_026991755.1 Thiotrichaceae bacterium
GACAGGCGGTAATAATTTTTTAAGAATTGCTTCTTTGCGTTCTTGTGAATAAGCCATACTTTGATCCTATCCGCCCCTCTGATTTATGAAATTTTAGGGGTGACAACTAGCCTGACATAGGGGGCTTATTGGTTATATGCGCTTTACTACATGACACAATAGAAGATACAAATACAACATTTGAAGATATAAAAAATAAATTTGGGCTTGATGTAGCAAACGGAGTGTTAGCTTTATCTAAAAACACTGAGCTTTCATCCAAACAAGAGCAAATGAAAGATAGTCTTGAAAGAATTAAGATGGAACCTATTGAGATATGGATGGTAAAGCTCTGTGACAGGATAACTAATTTACAGCCTCCTCCAAGTCATTGGGGTAAAGCAAAGATAACAAGATATAAAAATGAAGCATCACTGATATTAAATGAACTAGGAGAGGCAAATAATTACCTTGCTCAAAGGCTGAATGAAAAAATTGAAGAATACCAGCAGTATGAGTAGCAAAAGCCCTAGGAGGCAAACACCATAAACATCATAAACATCATAAACTGAGCTTATTGAAATTGTTAAATAGCTACGGCTAGTACTCCAACAACTTAGGTTTGATGGATACAGAGCGATCCAAAGCGGTCAAGACAAGGCTTGGGTTACAGGCAATGGTGTTCCCTTGGCATGACCCATAACGCAGTATTGTGCGCTTTGGGTTGCTCCCTTCGGGCGAGCCAGGAAGCGGTCATCCGCGTTGTTGCGTCTTTTGTGAAGGGAACAACCCTTCCCTGCACGACGCGCCTAGCGGCTAACCGCTTCCTGACTCGCTGTATTCATCAAACCTAACTTGTTGGAGTACTAGTCGCCTCTTCCAATAATCTCACCTTATGATGCTCCTGTGATTTTCGCTACGCTTCCTACACATTAATAAAAAGCCTCAACCTCAAAAGAATCAGCAACAACATGCGGAATCGTTGCGCGTCTTTTACCTTGCTCCAGCTTGACGATGCCATAGTTATTCATAGTACGCAGGGTGCGACTAAGGCTTTCTTTTTTACGACCTGAAAGTTCAGCTAACTCTGCCAGTGATTGTGGGCTATGCTGCCTGATAAGCTTTAGCAACTCACGGTTTGAAGTGCTTAAGACTTGAGCCATTGACTCTAGGCTATCAAACCAGACTTTGGGTGCATTAGGTGCAGGCTTAATTTTACCTTTAGCGATATCAATGGTGTATTGACGAAAATCCTTGCGATTCATAATGCCTAATTTCATTGTTTTCATAAACGGATACCTTCTTCTGTTAATACCTGGTCCACCAAATTCCAAAAATCTTCGATTAGCTGACCTGCACTATCAAAGTCATAATCAGAAACAACCCCTCTGTTATGCTTGTGATCTCATACCACACGTTTTGCGGTGTATTTTTTCCTTTTTATATCGGCAAGGTGGGCATTATCAAAACCAACAAGACGTGTACCATGGTTGTTATGCATTGATAGCGAATACTTAATGCCAAAGGGACGATGCTTACTAGGGGTGATCTTTATGACAGAAAACTTGACCCAATAACCAGCCACAATGCAGTATTCAATATCATTTAAGTCAAGAAGTAACTCAAGATCATTTGGGTTATTCATAGAGAATATTATATAACTGTTGATAGCTGAAATCAATAGAATGTAATGAAGCTTGGTGTACCCACCTGTTGCACAGGCTTGAGTGGATATTAAGAAGAGAATTATTTGCTACAGTTTTTAGCCCCTTATCCAAAGTTAGTAACGGAGCACTGGTTTGTTGAGTACTTTGAATAAGATAAGTGTCATAAGCATAGCTGAAAAAGTATTACCTATTTCCCCAATGCACTGACTTTGGGGCACAAAGAGAGCATCTCTTTTATGCACTTATCGGCAAGGATTAAAGACTTCCAGCCTTGGAATCACCTCAAAATCAGAAATATTCCGTGTTACCAAGACAGCGTTATTGACTAAAGCAATCGATGCAATTTGTGCATCCTCCACACTTATAGGTCGGCCTTGCTTGGTACAATGGGCGACCACTTCTGCATATTTTTCCGCAGAACCACCATTAAAATCCATGCGGTTATTTGAAAAGTCCTTCATGGTTTCTGTTGCGGCTAATGATAAATTTGTTTTTCTCTTACCATCAGGCAATAAGGCTATTCCAAGACGAATTTCTACAATGGTAATAGCCGAAATGTATAAAGTTTCGATGTATTGCTGATCTACCCAATTAAGAACCTGAGCATTAGGTTTCTCTCGCATTAGCTCGGAGAGGATGTTGGTATCTAATAGATACATGCTAGTGTTCGCTAAAGTCTGGTGTTTTTCGGGGCATAGAGCGTTTAGGTAACACTAAATCAACACCACCTAGTTCTGCAAACCGTTGGTGTATTCTGCTTCCCAAGCCTTTCTTTTTTTCTTTTGGGTTAAGCGCTTCGCGCAAGATGATTCTGACTTGCTCCTCCATAGAGACACCTTGTTTTGCCGCAGTGATACGCAACTGAGTTTTTAGTGATTCGTCTATATTTCTGATAGTTAGCATTGGCATAGCTCTCACTCCGTCAGAGTCAATGCATTCATTGTATGCATTGCATGCGTACAAATCAAGTGAGGAGACACTTATCTTGGTTGATTCATTACACTATCTAGCGTCTATATGGATGGAGATGTGTCGAGTGTAAGCATCAATACACCATGAGCTATGTGAAAATTAGCCTTCACTTCCCAAATAGCTCGCTACATTATGTATGTCATCATCTGTCAATGTTTCCACCACTCCCACCATTGTGCCTTTACGGATTCCTTGACGGTATTCACCTAACACTTGAATGATGTAATCGACTGATTTGCCTTCTAATGATGGCCCTACACCACCCTTGGCATCAACACCATGGCAACTTGCACAAAAACCATGGTATTTATTTTCACCTGATGAGTTACGTGCCGTGGTATTCACTACTGCTACGGTAGAGGCTGCTGGTTGTGTCGGCACTGTTGTCTGAGCTGTTGGTAATGTCTGTATTTGGTTTGGATAATAAATGGGAGGAGCTAACGGGCGAGGAGGTTGGTCACTACGAGACCACGGAATCATTTTATTCATTGCTGAAAAGGGTTTTGAGATATTTCTGTTCATATCCCACATGCTTTGCCCCATATTATGGGTGGTCATTGCCATTGATGAGGTGGCTACCGTCATATCACTGATATTGCCTGACATTTCACTTATTCGGTTTTCAAGCTTTGGCATGATTTGAACGAGAACATCACTCATCTCATTCATATTTCCCGCCATTTTCTTTACGTCTTCTCCCACAAACTGCATACGGGCTGACATGCCCACGACGCCCCCTTGCATAACGGGTAGTGCTTCGGAGATCACTCCACTCATATGATGTATATCTCGGGATAAATCCTCCATACGTTGCAACATCCCGTATATGAGATAGAACATAAAACCTATTAACAGCACAAACGTAACCATTGCAGGGAAAACAGCATAGCGCCATCTTGATTCGAAGGATTTAAGGGAATCCGAAACGTCTTGTTGCTCTATAGCACTTACCGATTGCATCATAAAAAGGCCGATTAGCAATTATCAATTCTGAGACCTTTGCATGAAAGGATGCCGAGAGAGAAATGAGCATAATTTCATCTGCTTCTGATAAAAAAGAGGGTAATAGCCGAGCTATTAGCCGAATTTTTAGCTGAAATAGAGGGAATACAAAAGTCTCATTCTAAGTATAGACACGCTAACACTGATCAAAGGCGAATAAACTAACCTATGTGATCTAAAGCAGAAATCCCGTATTTTTTCTCCCCGAATACACGGGGAGTTCACCTTTGTTAAATCCCCCTCAATCCCCATTTATTAAGGGGGAAGCAACATTGTACTTTCACAGTCTCCTCCGCCAGAATGATGAGTTACCGTTTGATCCACTGCAATTCTAACCAGCTTTCTGCAACAACTGAACGGACTTTTCAATGATTAATACTTTGGGGAAGCTAGGTGAATCAATGGGATGAATACATTGATACAGAGCGTTCATGCGGTACAAATGTAGCTAATCTACAAGCCAACTATCACTCGCTTTCATTCGTCCCAGCATTAGCTCGTCAAAGCCTTCTACTATTGAATCAAGTACGCTTTGGCGGTTGTGTATTTCTTTTGACCAGCGTTGTAAGTTTGAAAAGCCTTCTAGCAAATCCATATCAAATTGCTGCTTTAAGAAGTCTAGCCGTGTAAACACTGGTGCAGCGGATATATCGACCATTGAAAAATCATTGCCATTAAACCACGGTGCGTTGGTTGCCACTTTATCTAGCCCTGCCAGCTGTTGGATAAAGTCCTCTTTGGTTTTTTCTGCGGCTTCTTTGTCGCCTGTCATAATCATTTGAAAGAAGCTCATGTTGAGGGGTGATGTGTATTCCATCCACGCTCGATTTTGTGCTTTTTTAAAGGGATCAACAGGGTGTACTGCGGGCGGGAAAACCTCATCCAGATATTCATTAATCACGGCTGATTCGAACAACGGCTGATCATCAACTAATAAAACGGGCACTTTTCCCGTTGGAGAGATTGCTTTAAACCACTCAGGTGGATCGTAGGGATCGATAAACTCAATATCGTAGTCGATGCCTTTTTCTTTAAGCAGAATGACACTGCGCTGTACGAACGGGCAAATTTTGAAGCTAATTAATTTCAGTTTAGGCATGATTTTTCCTCTTTTTTTATTCCATTTCACAATCCAAAAGCATCTGCCGTTATATTATTTAACCAGCTATGTGCGTAGGCTACTTCACGTCTATGTTGTTCATCAGTAGCATCAAGTGGTGTTAGGCCACCCGCTACTTTTACGATCCTGGATTTATCTTTTGCCAAACGATAGACCGCTGCAATAGATACACCATAGTCCGTGCCAATAATCGAAAAGCAAGTATTCACAAATGATGGGCTACCTGGCTCTTTGTCATTTAACAGGGCAGCTATTGCGGCAGCACATACTTTAGCTTCGGTACTTGCGGCATAACCTGATTTGGATAGGCCTGTTGCCAGTGATGCATCACCGATGACGTGTATGTTCTCATGTAGGGTTGATTCGAAAGTATCCAACTTAACAGGACACCAGCCATCAGCATTGGTTAGTCCTACATCAAAGGCAATTTTTCCTGCTTGTTGTGCGGGGATGATATTGAGGACATCGGGTTTTAGCACATCACCAAAATCATCCTCCATTGAGCGTTCAGCTGCATCTACACTGATGACTCCTGCTTCGCCTCTCCATTCGATCATGGAGTTGTCGGTGTCATAGCCGTAGAGCTTCTTCCACCCTCTGAAGAAATGCGCTTGAGCACTGAACAGGGGTTTGGCATCAGAAATGATGATTTTCGATTTGGGTTTCTCACGTGTTAAATAGTTAGCTATTTGGCTGGCTCGTTCATAGGGAGCGGGTGGGCAGCGGTAGGGGTTGGGCGGTGCTGCTATAACAACGGTTCCCCCATCTTTCATGGCGACTAGTTGCTTACGCAAGGTGATGGTTTGCGGCCCAGCTTTCCATGCATGGGGGATGTCTTCTGCTACTTTTTCATCGTAGCCTTCTATTTTATCGTATTTAAAGCTAATACCTGGGGCGACGATACAGCGATCATAATCAAACGTATCTCCATTTGAGACGGTGACTCTGCGGTTTTCTGGGTTGATTGTTGTGACGCGATCAATGACCACTTTAATGCCCATTTTAATCAATCCATCATAACCGTATTGGATATTTTTTATATCCCGATTACCTCCCAGGACTTCGTTACTGGAGTAGCAGGTGTAGTAGGTTTTGTTTACTTCAATAAGGGTGATTTGTATGCTGGAGTCAGCTAGTTTTAGGTATCTTGCGGCTGTCGCGCCTGATGTTCCGCCTCCCACTATCACTACTTTTTTAGTCCCCGCGAAGGCTATATGGGGTGCGCCTGCCAACCCAGTTGCAGCCACTAGCCCTATTCCTTTTAGAAACTGTCTACGAGTTTGTTTTGTTTTCATCTAGTACTCCAACAAGTTAGGTTTGATGAATACAGCGAGTCAGGAAGCGGTTAGCCACTAGGCGCGTCTTGCAGGGAATGATTGTTCCCTTCACAAAAGACGCAACAACGTGGATGACCGCTTCCTGGCTCGCCCGAAGGGAGCTGGTAATGGTTGTTGATAGAGGGCTTTAGCCTTCCTGTTTTTTAGGTAGTGGTCTTGCATAATAATCAATCAGTGCGCGCAGACCATTAATTCCTTTTTTTTTCATTAAAACTTCAATTTTATGTTGCATTTTTTTCGTTGCTATTCGCTCACCCGAGATGTAATCCTGCATACTAGTTTCGAGATACCTTTTCCACTGCCCCGTTAGAATACCCGTATCATCTTCAACGGATTGACCGCCTTTAGAGTGGCATTTCTCACAGTATTTTTTATGTAATTTCTTTCCAATAGGTATAAGTTTCTTGTCACTTTGTTGACCTTTAGCGGCAATAAAGGGCTGTTTAGAGAAGAATTCTGCCATCTGTTTTATTTCTGCTGAGGTGTAGCCGTCAACAATACGCTTCATAATGGTCGAAGGTAGTTTTCCGCTTTTGTAGCCTTCCATTTGTTTGATGAAAAAAGTGGGCGACATTCCACTAATCGTTGGAGTAGCAGGCCCTAAGCTTCTGCCACCAGGGCCATGGCAACCACTACAGGTATTCGCTAACATGCTTGCACTGACATTGGTTAATAAGGGTGGGGTATCACTATCATCCTGTGAATAAGCGGGTTGATACAGATAGATAGCGGCGCTTAGCAAGAGAAGGATTGCCCTTATATACTTATTATTAGCCATCTATTCTCCGTTTGCTTTAATTGATACATATTGAGACCTTTGCACGAAAGATATGACGGATAAAAATGGCTTGAATTTCCTCTATTTCTGCTAAAAATTCGGCCAATAGCTCGGCTATTACCCTCTTTTT
>JALXAX010000060.1 GCA_026991755.1 Thiotrichaceae bacterium
GAAGTCATTAATATTAAAATTAGGCTTATCAAACCATGATGATATCGTTCTATAAGCATTGGAAATATGATAAAAGTCTATATTAGAATTACTGTTAACATCTTTAGTTAAATTTTCCAGAAATTCTCCAGAATTTTTCCTTGTTTCATAATTTAATTTGAATAGTTCTGGTTTATCAACATATCGTTGACTAAGATAATGAAGAATTAAATAAATAGTAGTTAATCGTTGCTGACCATCAATAACTTCCAATTGATCATCAGTTCTTTTTTTAACCACAATAGGTTGAAGACAGTACCACGTTCGCTCATCCGTATCATCAACCTGTCTTGGCCTAAAGTCAGAAATGTCATTTAATAAGTCGTTTACTTCATTCTCACTCCATCTATAGCCACGTTGATAGGATGGAATATAAAAACTATGTTTCTCAAGTTCATTTATTGTCCTTAGCTCTAAAACATTTTCCATGTAATAACCTCATTCAGGGAATATATCTACAGTTACTGTAACAGCTGTTGTTATTTTAGCCAGCATAATATCTCAAATAATCTCTGTGGAGTATTTTTTCACATAACTACAAAGATAGTATTATATGTTGGCAAGCTTAACGAATAAGAGAACCCCTACTTATGCTCAAGCTTCCTAATCCAACGCTTCTTTCGTTTCAGCATCCGCTTCTCTTGGCAATGTCTAACCCACTCATATTGAATAGCTAGTACTACGTTATCAACAAAAGTTTTAAGGTTAGGCATCGCGTAATCAATGAGGCTATCCATGACTACAGCATTAATAGCATAGTGCTAGAAATCAAAAATAGTGCAACTACAGCAATACCCATTAGTGTGTCGTTTGATGTGATCTGTTTCATGTCAATTCTCCGTACTGGTTGTGAAAAAGTTTATGGGATTAGTGTACGGAGGGGGGGTGGTCATACGGCGACCACGGTGTGAAGAAATTTTAATCCTTTATGGGCTTTTTTAGTTAATGACTGCACAAAAAAGGGCAAACATCTTTATTCCAAAAGTATTAGCACATAGACAACCTGCACATGTTTTGCAAAACTCATAGGTAGAATTAGTAAACTAACGCTATAAATGCCTAAGAAGAAAAACTATTATGTTTAAAGCCATCATCTGGGGAGTATCCCGCAAGCTAATCGTACTATTTCTACTGGCAGGCGCTCTGCCCTTAGCAGCCGCAGGCTGGCTAAACCACGAGATTTTCTCACCACCTCGCCGTGCTTTGCAAAGCTACCACCTTGATCGCCTTGAACATCCTGATTTATACGGACTCAGCATACGAAAATACGGCTGTTTACAAGGCAAAGCTCCCTGTTTATTGATAGAACCCAACGCCAGAACGGGAGCAGGTAAACGAGGGAGTGCACTGAGACGACAGGTTTCAGCTAAGGGCATTCACTTGAATCACTACGGCAATATTCGAGGAACCGTAGTTTTATTGCATGGCAGAATGGGGCGTAAAGAAGATTTACTACCCGTGGCAGAACGTTTTGTTGCCGCAGGTTTTCGCTGTTTGATTCCTGATTTACCCGCTCATGGGGATAGCCCCGTAACGAGTATGAGCTTTGGAAGTAGTACCTTTGAAGCTAGCTTACCTCGACTTATTGTAGAGGATGCGCGTCAGCACTTTCAATTACCTGAGGAGCCAACAGCGTTATGGGGGATGTCGATGGGTGGTGCTTTTGCGGTTAGCGCAGCGAGTGAATCAGCTAATTTTTGGGATGCATTGTTAGTGGTTAGTAGCTTTGCTTCGTTGGATGAGATACTTAATCGGCAAATACCCCCACGTTGGCAACGCACTATTCCTGTCATCCAGTTTTACTTAGGCCTGGCACAACGTTTACAAGGCAAACCTACGGTAAATGAAATGCGCCCTACTGAGTGGGCTAAGCATATCCATATACCGACATTGATTGTGCATGGTGAGAGCGACTCTTTTATTCCTGCCACTCAAGGGAAGGCGCTTTATGAAGCAGTTGATAGCTCTCATAAAGAGTGGCTGACTGTACCTGGTGGAGGTCATGCTAATGTATTGGCTACTGCTATGCCGTTGTATGCAGAGATGAATAGCTGGTTGATTCGCTCTTTGCAGCGTAAGGAGCTTTCTTCTTTGCACTAGGAGGGGTTAAGGGTAGATTGGAGAATTACTCCAATGCTAAAGAGACTGTGAAAGTATTCAGAAAAGTCCCCCTCTTTGTAAAGAGGGGTTAGGAGAGATTAAAAAACATTGGGAATAAACACAGAAATATCAGTGTATTACTAACTTTGTTAAATCCCCAGCCCTCCCCTTATAAAGGGAGGGAGCTACTTAGTTCTAAAAAGACTTCACATTAACCGATAAGCTCACGCCATCCTGTTTCCACTCTGATGTTTCTTGGGTGGATTCTAAGATATAACCTTGGGCTTTTAGCTTTACTTGTTCTGCTATTTTCCACTCTGCACCTGTCGATAAGGAGTAGCCTGTGCCTGATGGGTTGTTATCTTCTTTGCTACGATTTAAGTTTGCGCCAAAGCTCATACTTAGGTCATCATTAACAGGGAAACTACTGTCCAAGGTGAGTCCGACGGATTGATAGTCTTGTGGTGTCCAGTAGCTACTTCGGTCTTTATCGAAGCTAAGTTTTTCTGCACTGACTCCTGCCCAAATCCACGGCCATCCTGGTGAAATACCGTAGAGCAGTGATCCCGATACCTTATCTGAGCTATTGCCATCACTTAATCTTAGATGATTCGCTTTTCCCTCAACACGCCACTTTTCATCTGCTCTCCAATACACTCCTATATCCGAGGTATCGCCGTGCAATAGGTTGTTCGAGCTGTCATCTACAATTGCATTATCAAATAAAAAGTCACGTTCTTGTTTTGCCTGTACGGTCAGCTGCGGGTTGATCTTTGCTTGTGCTTTTATGCTATAAGTTGTGAGATGGTTGTCCTTATGCGTACGACGGTTTTCCAGGTTGCCATCACCTATGCTTAACTCAGTGGATAAATCCTTGCTGTATTTATAAGCGACTGCTGCTGAGAGGTGTTGCCCTCGATAATCATCCTTTGTTAGCTGGTCAATAGTGCTACGTTTGGCTTTTACACTCCATAGTAATTGCTTTTCAGGCTCTTCTTCATGCAGGTAGTTAAAAATACCATGGCTTTGTTGATAGCCAAGCGACCATTGATCTACCTTTAAATCATCACTATCACTGTAAAAATCAGCATCTGCATGAAACTGTGGTGTCTCGGCTGATGCATAGCTTGATGATATGGCTAATGGGAGTAAACAAGCTAACAGTTTATTTTTATTCATTATTATTTCCTGCTTATACAGTTCTTTAATTGTCGATTTAGTAATTATTTAGATACGGTTTTTAACGATGTGTAGGGCTGAGATTGTAGTTTTCCACTCGCACCAACACTTAGCAGCATCGGCTTATACTTACGTTCATCAGCAGAGTTAACCTCTCCCCCTGTCATCAACTGGGAACGAAGTTTCCACCAACTACTAATATCCTGTGCAGTTGCGAAATAGGCATCTGCCTTGTGAACATTATTGGCAACGTGCTGAACAACGGAGAAGTACTTATCCTCACCCATAAATTGACTATGAAAACTAAACATATATAAGCCATTAACCGCTTTTACATAGTTAATTTCCTGTGATGTGACTCGTTTGGATAAGCGCTCATCTGCTTCCATTTCCACCCAGAGCGCGAAGTCATCATTAACCATTCGGGGTACATTGATTAGCTCTTTGCCTGTCTCTTTAGATCTCATGATAATCGGTACGAAACGGTCTATTCCATGATTGGCTATGTAATGAGTAAAGCCATTATTGAGCATCGCATCCAGCGTTCCATCTGAGTGTTTTTCTTGTGGAGGGCGAAATGAAACGGCAAGTTTTCCGGTAATTTCTAACAACGTTTTCTGACATAACGCCATCCGTTCTGTTTGTAGCATGGCATCATTTAGCGTGAAGGCTCTATGATTGTCTCCATGACAGGCAACCTGCCCAGACTCAGCTAATTTTCTAACTACCGCACGATTTTTTTGTGCCAAGTTTGATAGCATAAACCAAGTGATAGGGTAGTTATTCTCCAGGAAAAAATCACTGACTCGCTCGGCTTCTGCGAACTGGTCTTCCGTATCTTCTTCAATCAACGCAGCAAAGGGTTTTGCTTGTGGCCATGTCGCTAAGCTTTTATAAGACTCTTTATTCAAATACCTAAATACGGAGGCTAAGACTCCATCAAAATATTCAGTGTTAATACCATCCGTATGGTCTGTTTGATTCGGTGAAAAATCCAACCAAACCAAGCGGCCATCACCCATTGCCTTTGCATACAAACGGGTTTGCAGATCATTACCACCCGCAACATGCGACGAGTCAATGGCTAATGCCTGTGGTCTTGATGAAGTTGCTTTGTAAAAGTGCGAGTGACTTTCGATATCGACAATAGTCCCTGCATCAAAGCCAAGGCTTAATTCTCTATCCCCCACTAACGCAAATACGCTATGGCTTTTGTCTGATGCGGGTGAAAAGGTTAGATCAAAAATAGAAAAGTGATTATCTTTTTGCGCGTCTGCGACTTGTAACGGTGCATCATAAGCCAACACACTCGCACCCGAAGCGAGCATTTGCTGAATCGTGTTTGCCTGCCAGAAATCTGGTAAAAGTACAAAAATAGCGCCCTGATTATACGATAAACACGCTTGTAGCTGACTCCAGTCACAAGCAACTGCAGTTATGTCATGCTCTTCGGCAAACTGCTCCCAGACCATTCTGGCATTGGCTTTTATCCTATCGTAGGCAAGATTACCCGCCGTTTTCTTATTGCTCAGTAATACCAAGCCATTACCCTTAATTTTCTCTAGCTGTCGCGTAAGACTGGGAATGTGCTCTGGATAGATATTTTTCCAATGATGATGGGTGGAGTCCAAACGGCTGATTTCTTCATCAGTCAAAGTAATATCAGTCGCCAGATTATCTCTATTCACATATAAAGTGATCCCCGTACCCACCAATAGGCTCGCTATAAAACCACCTGTTGCCAACCTTTTAATACGTTGGATACTTTTCTTCTTTTGCTCAATGATTTTTGCTTGTTTGGCTTGATGAACCGCCTGATCCTGCTCACTGACATAGCGTTTAAAGTATTTACCTTCACCTAAATTGCTTTCATTGATTTCATGTCGCGCAGCCCAATGACGCACATAAGAAACCACAACAACGGCCAGTGCCATTAATACCATCATAGTCAATATGATGATCGACAAGACTTGCCAATTAATATTCATGATAGCCCTCCTACTCTTTCGACCTTATCCCAAGACATTTTGCTAGAACGCCATTCATCCAGCAGAGAGAAAACGCCCCACCCTTGAAGTGCATACCCGTAGACCAGCTTCTGCATAAATAAAAGCGGGATGGCTTTCCACCAGCCCTTACCTACAGCCAGTATTAGCACCAGAACATCTAAGATAAATAACAGACCAAACCACGCGTAAAGCAGTTTTAACTCAGCGAACCTGAAGAAACTGGCTAGGATAAATAAGGTGATAGCAAAGCTCATCACCTCCATAAAAAAGCCTTCCAACACTAGAAACACCGCTATAAAAGACTGCCGTGACTGGTTAGCCAAGATGAGTTCTTTAAAGTTAAGATGCAGCGTTTGATAGATGCCTCTTTTCCATCTATAACGTTGGCGCAGTAGCGGATATATTTCGACAGGGGCTTCTGTGCTAGCCATCATGCGATCTTCACTGACGATTCGATAGCCTTTAGTGAGGAAGCGCACGGTTAAATCTGCATCTTCTGCGAACAGGTTTTTATCTTCACTATAGCCACCCACTTCTTCGATGACTTGTCGCTTAAATAAACCAACGGGACCAGGGATAACCGTAACAATGCCAAACCACGATAAGCCACGGCGCACAAAATTCTGACTAATCAAATATTCCAGTTGTTGAAAGCGAGTTAACCAATGATTGCTATTGGCTACTCCAACATGACCTGCAACGGCAGCTACGCGAGGGTCTTTAAAATGTTCAACGCCCCATTTTAGAGAATCACTTGCGAGCCTTGAGTCCGAATCTACACATAAAACCAGTTCTCCTTGAGCATGTCTTAACCCTGTGTTTAACGCGCTAGACTTGCCAGCATTGGTTTGTGTCAGAATGCGAAGTGAGGTGCTGTTTTGTGATGATTGATGCTTTTTTAAGATGTTTTGAGCAATACCAACGGTGTTATCACTACTTCCATCGTCCACCATAATCACTTCATAATCAGGGTAATCCAGCTGTAACAAGCTCGACAGGGATTGCTGTATCACCGACTCTTCGTTGTAAGCAGGGATAATAATGCTAATCGAAGGATAGCCATTAGCTGAGTTAAAGCCATGCGCGGATTGAGAGTTATGAATAGATTGTTCAGTAGGAAGTTCTTTATTTCTTTGCCAAGCCGCATACAACAGGATGATATGCCTTACAATAAGTACAAACCCGAAAACCAGAAAGATATGCACCATCACTTGATGCAAACCACTCCATAGCTCTAGTCCAGCAAGAATACTGATAACAAATAGGATAAGGGTTGCCACAAACAAGAACGGTTTAACCGCTGTCGGGCTTTGCTGAAACATGGTTGACACTCCACTTTCTTATTATTTTTCTGCTCAGAAACAATCTACTGAGTATTTGAGTTGGGATTGATAAATAATAAAAGAAGCTAGAGCGTAAAACAAAAAACTCGGCTAAAAGGTTACTTATTCCTGAATCCGTGACTTCATAAGCGCAGATTAGACAACAAGCATCTGATATAAAAGATATAATAGCGTTAAATATTACAAACCAAAATCTCACTTGTCAGGTGAAGAAATGAAACGCTTTATTTAGAACAATCCAAAACTGAATTTTATACCTCTCATTCAGGACTTGCACTCATCGGGCAATTCATCAACCGATTTACTTCTTTA
>JALXAX010000061.1 GCA_026991755.1 Thiotrichaceae bacterium
AAGATGTTGGGTAACAGATGCTTTTTTTGACGCTCAATGCGTGGGTCATCTATGTTCGAGAAATGGTGAAGAATGGAGGGGATAGCTTTTGCTTTCATAGTAAATCAAAAGCTTACATCTAATACTTCATTTAGATTATAATATCAAACTATTTTAAGTGCGATTGCCCTATCTGGACTAGCGCCAACAAACTACTCCCATCGCTGGATGCCTCTCAATACAAGCACGTTGTATTAGGTTTAGTCTTTCTCAAATACGTTTCTGATTCATTTGAGATTCGTCGTGATCAATTAAAAACACACTTCCAAAACCCCGAACATGATTATTTTTATGATCCTGACGACTACGAAGGTGGTGCAGAAGGAGAAGACTACCAAGCCGAAATTAACAGCGAGCTAGAAGAGCGCGACTACTACACCGAAAGCAATGTCTTCTGACTACCACCACAAGCCCGTTGGAAGTTTATCCAAAACCAGAACAAAGTAGTGATTAATGATGTTATCTGGCTTAACAAAAAAGGCAATATCATCAAGTGACAAATTTTATCAACTTGATGATATTTGATTGTGCAGAAACCTATGAAAATGATGTCTAGGACGTGCGACTTCAGTCTCAGGCTTAATCAAATGCATCAATCTGCCTCTGCGTTATCCTTTCAAAACTGGTATCTAAAAAGTGCAAAATACTGTCTGCTACAGGAGCGAGTTGTTTATCCACATAGTGTTGATAATCAGGGCGTGAGCGATGTTTATCAATAGCACCATGGGTGGGTTCGGGGCCATTTAGGGTAATCACGTAGGAGATTTTCCTGCCTGGTTTTTTCATTTTCTTAGCCGCTTTTACTTGTGGTGGCTGTGTGCTGGTGTAAGTTTCTAACGGTCTTCGTAGGCGTTTGGTATAGGTAAGCTTATCATCCAACTCACCACGTAATAGCTTATTGTTTGTTTCAAGAATAAACGCTTTGTAAGGCTCATTGTGAAAAATGCGTCGATAGAGTTCTTGCTGAAACTCTCGCGCTAGGTGCGTCCAATCTGT
Source organism: Thiotrichaceae bacterium (assembly GCA_026991755.1). GTDB lineage: Bacteria > Pseudomonadota > Gammaproteobacteria > Thiotrichales > Thiotrichaceae > HyVt-477. The sequence continues at coordinate 1,036 of JALXAX010000061.1, forward strand.
TCTCACGGTTTCTAGCCCTTTAAAAACCATTTTCTGTTTACCCTTTTTTTTCACCATACCTGCATAGCGCTTTTTACTGCCTTTTTCAGCTCCTCTTATGGTAGGCATGAGGAATCTTAAGTAGTAGGTCTCAAACTCAATTTCTAAATGTGAGGGAAGTTGGTGGGTTAAGCGTATATGCTCTGTCCACCATTGATTGAGGTGATCTTGCAGCTGTCGGCCTATTTGTTGGCACTCATCCTCGTTTTTGCCCTCTCCTAGTAGTACAAATACAGAGTCGGTGTCACCGTAGATAACTTGATAGCCTTTGCCCTCTATAACATCACGACTGGTTTGGATAATCTCATGACCACGCAGCGTGATACTGCTTGCTAATTGTGGATTGAAGAACCTGCAACCAAAAGAACCCAGTACACCGTAGAAGGAGTTCATAATGATTTTAATGGCTTGAGACAAGGGCTGATTGTTGTCTGCTTTGGCTTGATCTCGTTGTTGCCAAAGTTGCGTTACGATGTCGGGCAAGATGTGGCGTGTACGGGAAAAGGTCGCGTTAAGAAAGCCTTGGATAGGTTTTGTGCTGTTGTTATCGGCATCACCTTCTAGTTCACTCAAACTCAAGCCGAGTGGATCAATCTTGAAGGTTCGGATAATACTGGGATACAGACTTTTAAAATCCAGTACTAGCACATTGTCATAAAGCCCTGGCTGTGAATCCATTACAAACCCACCGGGGCTATGTTTGGGGTTGTTGCTACTGCCTATATCGGGGGCAACGTAGCCTTCTCGGTGTAAACGTGGCAGGTACAAATGATCAAAAGCAGCGGTCGACCCGCCTTGTCGGTCTATCGCTAGCCCTGTCATGAGCGCACGTTGAATAGAAAAATCAAACAAGCCCGTTTTATTGAAGATTTCTGCGACTAGACGGCAGTCTTGCAAATTATATTCTGCTAGTTCTAAAGGTGCTTCGTTATACTGTCGATGAATTTCTTTTAGTTTTTCTTCACTTGTTTTGTGGGTAATCAGTTTGTGTTTGCCTAATAACTCACTTGCTACATAATCTAAAGCGAAACTTTCGAATGACCAGAAAGCGCCTCGTAGACAAGTGATTCCATCCAAAATAATACGACCAGGTATACGAGCAATATGCATCTGACCACGTTGTTGCGGTGAAAGGATGGTAGCTTGCTGATCACCTCGTCCTAAATCAAAAGGGGTGCGTAATTGCTTGCATTTCCACAGTAGAAAATCCAAATCGAAGGCAACTACATTCCAGCCAATGATCACATCAGGGTCATAGCTTTTTATCCAACTAAAAAAACGTTGTAGCGCTTGTTTCTCGTCGCCGCACCAGTCGATGGATAGTGGGCTGTCACCTGCTTGTTTGGGCTTGTCTTTTATCATAAAGACTTGTTCACCGTCTGCACTGGTCACAGCGATAGAAAAAAGTTTTCCACGAAGGTCTTCTGTTTCTATGTCCAATGATATCCAGCGTAGCTTGGGGATATAGTCGTGAGGCTCTAGCTTGGGATTAATGTACTCAATATAGCCCCTTCTTTGTATGGGTTGACCTTTTATGATAACGCTAGCGGTAATAAAGCGCTCCATCAGATAACGCTCAGTGGGCTTGATTTCAGATTCTAGTAATTGGTTTTTATCGTGATTTAGGTGTTGACGTAGCGCGGTGAGGTCACGTTGTTGCTGGAAGTACAATCCATCCACTGGCTCTTGTGCGAGTGTTTGTAGTTTGAGTGGCTTTCTTTGAATATGTTTGGGTAGAGGCAGTTGGCTAGTGTGACGAATAAAACAAACGGCTTTTTGCTGCTCAATGACTACACGCACAGGTCCATCTGCAGAAGTAAACCAAAAAACAAGTTCGATACCGCTTGGTGTGTCGCGCCAGTTTCTTGTTAAAAGGTAACCTAAAGGGGAGTTCATTGAATTCGTCTATTAAGAAGTGTTGTAAAAGATAACTAAGTAGGTTGGTGCTGAGACACGAAGCCCAACAAAAGTCATCGTGTTGGGCTTCGTTCCTCAGCGCCAACCTACCTATTAGCTTTTTGAAGATGGAGTACTAGGATCAGCCTGCAAAACAAAACCTAATTGCCCTATCCACTTTTGCTCTCTTTCTAAATCTGCTTCTAACATAGGCCGGTTGGCAAGCTCACCACAGCTCAAATATATATTTTCGTTATCTACACGGATTTTCGGTAATACCAATTCCGCTTTTCGGGAGCGATGCAGTAGCACGGACAACCGCAACAAAACACAGAGTTTTTTTATACTTAACTGCTCCTCTTTTGGCAGGGTATCAAATAAGCTTAAATCAATTTTTCGTCTATGTTTTTCCACCAAAATTGCAACCCAATGCTGTTCTTTTCTAGTAAAACCAGGCAAGTCAGCATGTTCCAGTATATAGCCACCATGCTGTTGATAATCTGCATGAGCAATACTTAATCCTAGTTCATGAATCATGGCTGACCAGAGCAATAGCTTGCGTTGCTTCTTAGTTAGCTGCCAGTCTTTTTTGACTTGTTTAGCTAAATATTTGGCGGTTACGGTGACTTGCTCTGATTGAACAGGATCGACATTAAAACGTTCTTGCAGATCAACAATGGTTTTTTCACGAATATCCTCATGGTGGATTCTGCCAATAAGGTCGTACAGCAGACCTTCACGAAGCGCACCATCAGAAACGGTCATGCGCTCGATTTTAAGCACTTCAAATATGGCAATAAGTACAGCTAGACCACCTGCAAAAACGGGGGCACGTTCGGCTTTTAATGCGGGCAAGTCGATATCATCTATATTGCCTGTAGCGATTAGCTTGTCGCGGATGGTGTGAAGTGCATAAAGCGTAATGCCAAACTTTTCCAAGCCTAGACCCTGAGTGATATTTCTAGCTGCTTTAATCGTGCCTGATGATCCCGTTGCTATCTTCCACTGGCCTGTTTGGTAGGCTGTTTTAATCGGGGTGATTTCCAATGATAATGCTGTGTTGGCTTTTTTCCAGTTGCCCTTTCTAAGTGAGCCATCCGCAAAGTATTTTTGCGTGACACTGACCGACCCCATTTCCAAGCTTTCTAGCTTTTCAGGCTGAAACTTCTTGCCGATAATAAACTCGGTACTACCTCCACCAATGTCTACAACCATGCGTTTGCCTTCATCATCCGACAAGGTATGCGATACGCCCAAGTAGACTAAACGCGCTTCTTCACGACCCGCAATGATGGAGATAGAATGGCCTAATGCTTTCTTGGCTTTTTTCAAAAAAGCAGATGAATCATTCATATTACGCAGGGTGTTTGTTCCTGCAATACGTACCGCTTCTTTAGGCAGGTGTCGAATACGTTCGCCAAAACGTTGTAAACATTCTAGTGCTTGCTGCTCTTTTTCTGCTGACAGGTTGTTATTTTCATCCAACCCGCCACGCAAACGCACCATTTCTTTGAGTTTATCAACTTTCTGCAAAACGCCCTGATCACTGACTTGCGCGACGATGAGGTGAAAGCTGTTTGAGCCAAGATCAACAGCGGCTACGGTTTCAGGGAAGATGTCGAGTGATGTATCAGGAGAGGTTTGCATATTCTTTTTGGTTTAGCTTTATGAGCAAGTCTATATAAGTTGACGTCATTGTGTCTTTTAATACAAAGATTTACAAATCTTCGACGTGATGATTTTATAAAATACAGTAATTAGCTTGTCTTTTGACCCCAGCTTGAATTTCTTATCTACTGTGGTAGAGACGTTGTATGCAACGTCTCTACGGAAAAGTATTTACCTCATCCTGGAATCCTCAGTCCTACTCTAAATTCTTCTCTTTATAGTCACAAATATCTGAAATAACACAAGCTAGGCAACGCGGTTTTCTAGCTACGCAGATATACCGCCCTAGTAGGATCAGCCAATGATGCGCATCTAGCAGATAGTCTTTAGGGACATGACGCATTAGCATTTTCTCGACTTCAACTACATTTTTTCCTTTAGCAATACCAGTGCGGTTGGAGACACGAAAGATGTGCGTATCAACTGCCATTGCGATTTGCCTGAAGGCTGTATTTAGTACTACATTAGCTGTTTTTCTGCCGACACCTGGCAAAGCTTCGAGATCTTTTCTGTTATCAGGGACGACAGAGTTATGCTTTTCGATCAGTATTTTACAAGCCGCAATAACGTTTTTGGCTTTGTTGTTATAAAGTCCAATGGTTTTTATGTATTCTTTTAAGCCATCAACACCTAAGTCGTAAATCGCTTGAGGAGTGTTTGCTACGGGGAACAGTTTATCGGTTGCTTTGTTGACACTGACATCAGTGGCTTGAGCCGATAGCGTGACGGCTACCAAAAGCTCAAAAGGGCTAGAGAAATGGAGTTCTGTTTCGGGGTTGGGGTTTTCGGCTTTGAGACGACGGAAAATTTCTAGGCGTTTTTCTTTATTCATAATGAGTGTTTGTTGTTAGTGCTTAGTGATGTACCAGTGCTGTAATACATTGAGAAGAACCGTAAAAGCTGTTTTTTAATTCAACTAAGCTTTCGCAGTTGTTTCCTGTGAGGCCGCTTGTACCACTCTCATCTTATTCTTTTGCGCCTGTTTAGCATCAATCCAGTTTTTTATCGCTAGCAAGAATCCTAAACCAATAAATGCACCCGGTGGTAATGCCGCCAGTAAGAATCCTTTGTAGTCATTAACTAAGTGAATCGTTAAACCCTTTGCTGATTCTCCAAACATAAGGTTGGCTTGGTCAAATAAAGTACCATTGGCAAGTATTTCTCTTATCCCGCCTAATGTTAATAGTACTAATGAGAAGCCTATGCCCATCATCAATGCGTCCCAAAAAGCCTTGCTAGGTGTATTCTTGGCAGCAAAAGCTTCTGCGCGACCAATGATGATGCAGTTAGTCACAATCAGTGGAATAAAGATGCCCAGAATATGGTAAAGCTGAAAGAAGAAAGCGTGCATGAGTAGCTCTATGGCTGTTACCACAGAAGCAATTATCAATACAAAAACGGGTAATCTTATTTCTGCACTAATGTAATTTCTAACCGCTGAGATAACGGTGCTTGAAACAATTAGCGTCAAAATTGTGGCTAGCCCAAGCCCTAAACCATTAATAAAATTAGTGGTAACTGCCATTAACGGGCATAGCCCCAACAGTTGTACCAAACCAGGGTTATTGTTCCATAAGCCATCGACGGTTATCTTTTTGTAATCGGCTTTGCTAGTGGTAGCAGGTGTACCTTCCATTTCTGCTTCTGTTGCAGTGTTATCAGTCATGAGACGTACCCTGATCAGCTTCTAAGCTAGGTTTTTGGGTAAACACAGAGGCTAGATTGTCTTTGTCATTAGTCCAGATTAGCACATCACGAACCGCGCCAACGATGGCTCGTGGGGTGATAGTTGCACCTGTGAACTGGTCAAAGTAGCCATTGTCTTTTTTTACTGCCCACTGGGATAATTCAGGCTGGTGTAGTGAAGTGTTATTAAAGCCTAATATCCATGAGCTTTTACGGGTTTCCATTCTATCACCCAGCCCTGGGGTCTCTTTATGCTTAACGACTCGTACACCGCTTAGTGTGTTATCTATCCTAACACCTACCACTATCTGAATTGAGCCGTTATAACCTTTGAGTGTATTGGTTACAAAAATGGCCGCACTAGGCTGGCCTTGTTTTCTTGCTCTGTATACGGTGACGGCTTCGCTACTGTTAAAGTCATTTGCGGGAAGTGTGATTTTATCATTGAGCAAGTCATTATCATGGCTACCTTCATCAACCACTTCCATTAATAATTTCATCATCGCTGCACGTTCATTGTCAGCAATACGTGCCAGTGTTTGTTGATTAACAATAGAAAGTAACAATACCCCCACAAAACCAAATAGGGCTAGTATGATGGCAGGCTTAGATATATTTTTAAGTAGCTCCTTATTCATTATTAGCACCGAAGACTTGTGGTCTAGTGTAGTAATCAATGAGGGGTACTGCCATATTCATCACTAATACAGAAAAAGCTACACCGTCGGGGTAGCCACTACCCCAAACGCGAATCAGATAGATGAAGAAGGCAATACACGCTGCAAAGACGATTTTACCAAGAGGAGTAGTACTCGCGGAGATAGGATCCGTTGCTATAAAGAAAGCCCCCAGCATGGTTCCACCTGCGAATAAGTGGAAAAGCGGGCTATTGTAAGTTTGAGGGTCATACAGCCAGAATATACTGGATATGCTAGTTAAGACCACCAGCAATGTGATGGGAATATGCCAGCTAATGACCTTTCGGTACATGAGCCAAAACCCGCCAACCAGATAAGCAAGGCTTACCCACTCCCAGCCCGCACCTGCAATACGTCCGAAGGTTTTTTGAGCTTCTCCTTGAGTTATATCCAGAATGGACTTATCCATGGTTAGCCCTGTTTTGATCGTATCGAGTGGTGTCGCCATGGTCATTGCATCCCACAATACTGGGTTTTGAGATTGGTTTAGGTCAGCACTACCTCCTGCAAACACAAGCTGTAAACTTTCAGCTAAGCCTACACTTGCCATACTATTGCTGATAGGCGAAAACCAGTTGACCATTTCTACAGGGAATGAAACTAATAAAACAGCAAAACCCACCATTGCGGGGTTAAAAGGGTTGTAACCTAAACCTCCGTAGAGATGTTTTGCGATAACAATAGCAAAGAATATGCCGACCAGAAGCAACCACCACGGGGCGAAAGCGGGTATAGAAAGTGCGAGTAACCATGCGGTAATCACTGCACTATAGTCCGTTAAGAAAGCAACAACAGGACGGCCTCGGATAACAAGCATAATGGCCTCAAGGCTAAGAGCAAACACGGTGGCTAGCACTAAGTTAGTTACTATTCCCCAACCGAAATACCACACCATGACAGCGATGCCTGGCACTAGTGCAAACAGTACATCCCGCATCAGGCTGGACAGTGCGCTGTTATCTATCGTTTTAGGGAAGGTGTTGGTCTCGAATTGCATGCTTAGGAAGCTTCCTTAGGGTCACTATTTTTGTTGTCAGTGTTTTGAGTAGCGTTCTGGCTTTGGCGCGCATCTATTTCATCAACTTGCGCTTGTTGTGCTGGGGTTAGATTTTCTGTATTTCGAGGGGCTGTTTTTTGCTCTGCCTTCTTTTTCTTAGCACGGGCTAGCGCGGCTTTTATGGCATCTTGCTTATCATCAGCGCCCTTATCAGTACCCGCTCCCGCTTTTTTAGCGGCTGCTTTTTTCTTTTGTAGTGCGGCTTTGTGTTGTGCGCGTTTTGCATCCCGCTCTTCTTTTTCACGAGCCTTACGAAATTCTCTAAACTCAAAGCGTTGTCTGGCGACTTCAATCTGCTTTTTCTTTTTATTCTCTTCGCGGATTTCACTCTTCGCAAAACGATAATAGCTAACCAAAGGAATCTTACTAGGGCAAACATAACTACAGCAACCGCATTCAATACAGTCGTCTAAGTTATAGCCTTTAATTTTATCGAACTCTTTTGCCTTAGCATGCCAGTAAAGTTGCTGTGGTAATAGGTCAACGGGGCAAACATCCATGCATTTTCCGCAACGAATACAGGGCATTGCCATGTCTGGAGAGTAGGGTAAATCTTCTTTCGGCAAAGCAAGAATGCAGTTGGTTGCTTTAACAACAGGCACTTCATCTGTTTTCATGCTGTAGCCCATCATCGGCCCCCCCATGATTAACCGCTCTACTTTATCGGTATAACCACCTGCTTGATCAATCAGGTGCTTAAAGGATGTGCCTATTAAAGTGTGAAAGTTCTGTGGTTGCTGAATACCTGCACCTGTTACCGTAACTATCCGCGATATTAATGGCTCGCCCTTAATAACTGCCGTAAACACACTATGTATAGTGGCAATGTTATGACACAACGACCCCATATCGTAAGAGCGTTTTTGCTTGGGTATTTCTACACCTGTTAGCAGTTTAGTGAGCTGTTTCGCATCCCCACTGGGGTAAATAGTTGGAACCGCTATTACTTTAATGACGGTGGTATCATTGGTTTCGTTATGGAAGTTTCCGTTACGGGCTGTCTCTTGTATAGCCGCAACCGCCTTTTTCATTGACTCAATCGCTTCGGGCTTGTTGTCTTCGATACCAATCAAACATTTTTCAGGTTTAAGCATTTTGATGATGATTTGCATGCCTGCAACGATTTCATCGGCTTTTTCACGCATCAACATGTCATCACAGGTGATGTAGGGTTCGCATTCAGCACCATTGATGATCAGCGTATTACAGTGATATTCCGATCTGGATGATGATGAGATCTTTACAGCAGAGGGAAATACAGCACCCCCTAGCCCCACAATTCCAGCTTCGTTGATTCGTTGTAACAGTAGCTCATTATCGGTTGTTTGATAATCTTCAATGGGTGTAAGATGTTGCTCACCCCAGTCATCTTTACCATCTGCTTCGATAATAATACTAGGGCAGGTATAACCAGAAACATGAGGAACAGGAAACCGGTCAATGGCACCTACGGTTCCTGAAGTGGGTGCATGAACTCTACTACCCAGACCTTTAGGTTGTTCTGTTAGAGGTTGACCTTTGTATACATAATCACCTTCTTTAACCATTAAAAGCCCTGCTACGCCAACATGCTGACGCATGGGTACTACTAACCTTTCGGGTAGTGAAGAAGTGGCAATGGGTAAGGCGGTAGATTCTTTCTTATGGAATTCAGGGTGTACGCCACCTTTAATACTGTAGATGGGAATGTCAGGCATTAGTCCCTCCACTCGTTGCAGGCTGTTCTACGGTTACTCGAATTTGCTCCAGTCGAGAAGGTGCAGGCCACTTCCAATTAACAATTTCTTTAACCTGAGGAACCATGATAATGCAATCTACGGGACAAGGAGGAAGGCATAACTCACAGCCCGTACATTCATCCGCAATAACGGTATGCATTTGCTTTGCTGCACCTAAAATCGCATCAACAGGACACGCCTGAATACAGAGTGTACAGCCGATGCAATCTTTCTCAACGATGAATGCAACCTCGGGGACATCAGAGTGCTCACCGTGTTCTTCATTTAAGGGGATGGGATCAACGCCCATAATATCCGCTAACGCTTGAATAGTTGCTTCACCACCAGGAGGGCATTGGTTGATTTCAGCTTCGCCTTTGGCAATGGCTTCGGCATAAGGACGACAACCTGGGAAGGTACATTGTCCACACTGGGTTTGAGGTAGTGCTTGGTCTAGCTTATCGACAATGGGGTTGCCTTTAACCTTAAAACGAATAGCCGCGTAACCTAATAATAAGCCAAAGAATAACGCCAACCCGACAATGGTTAAAATGGATGAAAGCATTCTACGTTCTGACCAACCCTGAGAAGCCCATAAATGCCAGCGCCATAAGTCCTGCGGTTATCAGCGCGATAGAGCTTCCTTTGAAGGGGCCAGGAACATCTGCCACTTCCAAGCGCTCACGAATCCCCGCGAACAAAACTAAAACTAGTGTAAAACCAAGTGCTGACCCCATTCCATATAAAGCTGAGCCTATAAAGCTATTAGATTGCTGTACATTCAGCAAAGCTATACCTAATACCGCACAGTTACTAGTGATTAAGGGTAAGTAAATACCTAATACATTGTGTAGCAGAGGCGAGGTTTTACGAACCACCATTTCAGTAAAGCCCACAATGGCAGCTATAACTAAAATAAAGCTGATGGTGCGTAAGTACTCTAAACCAAAGGGTGCAAGTACAAACTCATTCAATAAATAACTACTAATAGATGATAGCGTTAGTACAAAAGTCGTCGCCAAACCCATACCCATAGCGGTTTCTAGCTTTCTGGAAACGCCCATAAAGGGACATAAGCCAAGAAATTGCGATAAGACAATATTATTGACCCAAACGGTTCCAACAATGATGAGTAGATATTCTGTCATTTTTATAGGGGGCTAGCCTTATTAAGGCTATCTCTAAACGGGGAATACATTCTGCCATAATTAGACAACTAGCCCTAATTCAAATATTGACCTATGGGGATTTCTTGTGGAGAAGTAGATTGAAGTCTCAGATCTAAATAATCATAAAGGATACTTCTACTAATTCATGGTTCGTTTTCCTGAGGCTAACTATCCCACTCTTCTTTATCAGAAAATCAAAGGGAAATCAGTCTAGATTCTATAAACCAGGTCTTAAGGTGCTATTCTTTCATTACCATGAATTATTAAAAAGGGGATTTATGTTTAAAATAATTATATCTTTTGTGTTGTTAGTATCACTCAGCGGGTGCTCACAAATTGTGAGTAAAAAATCAGGGCGCAATGCTATTTCTAGTAGCTTAGTTGATTTTCTCTATCCCAATAAATACTCTCGCGTAAAGCATAGAGAAGAAACCCCTGTATTAAACTTGCCTGTTAAAGTGGGTATTGCCTTTTTGCCATCACAAAACTGGCGTGGTGGAAGCATTAGTGAAAGCGATAAAATAAAACTCTTAAATAAAGTTAAATCATCCTTTGGTAAACATCGCTTTATCGACAGCATTACGATTATTCCTAGCGTTTATTTACGCCAACCTAGTGGTCGAGGTGTCAGTGGATTTGATACTTTAGATCGAATGGCTCGCCTTCATGATGTTGACATCATGGCATTGGTTTCTTATGACCAAGTCACCCAATCACACCAAAATAATGCTTCACTTCTCTACTGGACGATTGTGGGTATGTACGTAATCCCAGGTAATGAGAACTCCATTCAAACCTTTGTAGACACTGCCGTGTTTGATGTGAAAAGTCGCAAAATGCTATTGCGTGCGCCAGGTGTAAGTAGCCTGACTAAGCGATCAACTGCCATCGGCGTGGATAGCGTAATGACACAAAAATCACTCCAAGGCTTTAACATTGCTTTTGATGACATGATTAAAAACCTGGATGCTGAATTGACACAATTTAAAGCACGGGCAAAAGAAGGAAAGAGCGTGAAAATACAACACCAGCAAGGGTATTCTAGTGGCGGCGGCGGAGGTATTAGCCTCTGCTTTTTGGTGTTTTTGGCATTGCTGTGGACTAGAAAATATTGCTTTAAAGAGACTTTGATCAGAGACTGCTCTTAATATTTTCACAGGCGGAATCAGTCTTGACTGTGAAAGTATTCAGAAAAGCCTCCCTCTTTTGCAAAGAGAGGCTAGGGGAGATTTGGAAGCTATGAAATTAATACTGAAGTATTAGTATATTGCTCACCTTTGTTAAATCCCAATCCCCCCTTCAAAAAGGGGGAGGCTAATAGCGAAACCGAAGCTTTCTCAGTCTCCTCCGCCAGAATGACGTGCTACTGTTTGATTTACTGCAACACGGATAAATCCGCAATCTTAAGAAAAGTATTGCGCAGCTCATTCAATAAAGCTAAGCGATTATCACGAAGCTTTTCGTCTTCATCCATGACCATCACGTTATCAAAAAATGCATCCACGGGTTCACGCAAGCTTACTAATGATTTCAGTGCAGCTTCATAGTCGCCTGTTTCAAATAAAGGCTCAACAATGGCTTGTTGATTAACTAATGCGGTGTGTAAATCTGTTTCAGAGTCTTCTTTGAACAAGCTTGCATCTACGTTTTCTGCTATATGCTCAGACTGTTTCTTTAAGATATTGCCGATACGTTTGTTGGCGGCTGCTAGCGCTTCTGCCTCTGGTAACTCGCGGAAGTGAGCTACTGCTTTTACACGCTTGTCGAAATCTAATGGGTTAGATGGCTTGAGCTTCGCTACAGAATCTACTACTCCTGCGGGGATGCCTTGATCTTTATAATAAGCATTGAGGCGTTCAAGGATATAGCCGAAGGTTTCGTTGATTTTTGCATTTGCATCCACTTTGTCGTTTAGGTTCTTGGCTGCTTCATTTAATAATGCTTTTAAGTCGAGATTAAGCTCGCTCTCCACAATAATACGCAATACCGCTAACGCAGCACGACGTAAAGCGAAGGGGTCTTTAGTACCTGTTGGCTTTTGTCCAATAGCGAAAATACCCATTAGCGTATCAATACGGTCTGCAATGGAAAGAATCTTACCTGCTTCATGCGTGGGTAGATCATCTCCTGCATAACGCGGTTTATATTGCTCTTCTAAGGCATAAGCCACATTTTCTGTCTCGCCATCTTGCAGTGCATAGTAGCGCCCCATTATGCCTTGTAATTTTGGGAATTCACCCACCATGTCAGTCATTAAATCGCACTTGGACAAAGCGGCTGCACGTTCTGCTTGTGTAATATCGGCATCAATACTTTTAGCAATCATTCCCGCTAACTTGGTAACACGCTGAGTTTTTTCGAATAGCGTACCCAACTCTTTTTGGAAGAGTATTTTTTGTGTGGCTTCTACACGTGTTTCTAATGGGTTTTTCTTATCTTGTTCCCAGAAGAATTCTGCATCAGCGAAACGAGGCCTGATAACACGCTCGTTACCTTCGCTGACTTTTGCGACATCTTTACTTTCGATATTGCTGGTAGTAATAAAGTGAGGCATCAACTTGTTATCATTATCAACCACAGCGAAGTATTTTTGATTATCTTCCATCGTCGTGATCAAGCATTCTTGTGGCACATCTAGAAACTGTTTCTCGAAGTTTCCTGCTACCGCTACTGGCCACTCGACTAATGCAGTTACTTCATCCAGTAAAGCAGGATCAATAATAACTTTTCCGCCTAGTTTATTGGCTGCTTGCTCTGCGCCTGTACTTACTTTATCGCGGCGCTTGGCAAAACTGGCAATCACATAAGCTTTTTCTAGCTGTGCTTCGTAGCTTGAAGGGGAATCTATCGTAATATCGCCTTGTTGATGGAAGCGATGACCTCGTGTTGTCCTACCTGCTTGTAATTCCATGATATTCATATCAATGACATCATTACCGAACAAGCCGACTAACCAGTGTACAGGCCTTACGAATTCAGCTGTTTTATCCCCCCAGCGCATACGCTTTGGAGTCGGTAGCTTTTGTAAAGAGCTAGCTACAATAGCTTCAATTAAGGCGGTCGTTGCTTTACCTTTTTCTTCTTTTTCAAACACAAACCAGGCGCCTTTATTGGTTTCTTGCTGGCTAAGTTCATCCACCTCTACACCACATGAACGGGCAAAACCTTGGATGGCTTTACTAGGATTTCCATCCGCATCAAAGGCTGCTTTTACCGCAGGACCTTTGCGCTCTATTTTTTGATCAGGCTGTTGGTTGTCAACGTCTGTGATGAGCACTGCCAATCTACGTGGTGATGCAAAAGAGGTCACTTCACCCATACCGATGCGTGCATCTTTTAAACCATTAATAATCCCATTAGTAAGGGCATTAGATAACGTAAGCAATGCTTTTGGAGGTAACTCTTCCGTACCTATTTCTATGAGCAGATCCTGTTTCATGAGTTGCCCTCCGCTGTCTCTGTTTGTGCATTTTTCTGCGAATTGACCAACGGAAAACCTAACGCTTCACGCGAATCATAATAGGCTTGTGCAATAGCACGAGATAGTCCACGAACACGCAAAATATAACGCTGACGCTCTGTCACTGAAATAGCATGACGCGCATCCAGTAAATTAAATACATGTGAGGCAGTTAGCATTTGCTCGTAAGCGGGAAGTGGCAAGCCTTCTTCAATTAAGCGCTGACTTTCTGACTCGCAACTATCGAATTGTGCAAATAATAAATCGGTATCTGCTTGCTCGAAGTTGTAGCCTGATTGCTCTACTTCGTTTTGATGGAACACGTCACCATAAGTGACAACACCATGAGGCCCTTTTGTCCAGACTAGATCATAGATGCTTTTTACGTCTTGTAAGTACATCGCAATACGCTCTAGGCCGTACGTGATCTCACCTGTTACAGGCTTACACTCAATACCACCGACTTGCTGGAAATAGGTGAACTGTGTTACTTCCATGCCATTTAGCCAGACTTCCCAGCCTAGACCCCATGCACCTAGCGTGGGTGACTCCCAGTTATCTTCAACAAAGCGAATATCGTGTACCAGTGGATCAAACCCAAGCTGTTGTAGTGATTCTAGATATAACTCCTGAATGTTGTCAGGCGATGGCTTGAGCATGACTTGAAACTGATAATAATGCTGTAGGCGATTTGGGTTTTCACCATAACGACCATCGGTTGGACGACGACAAGGCTGCACATAAGCCGAGTTAAACGGCTCTGGGCCAATTGAGCGCAAGAAAGTAGCAGGGTGGAATGTACCCGCCCCCATTGCCATATCATAGGGTTGTAAAATGACACAGCCTTGATCGGCCCAGTAGCTTTGCAAGGCTAAAATCAAACCTTGAAATGTGGATACGTCGTATTTCATTATTATTAATTTCTTAAATAGTTTATTGGATGGTAGTAAGTAATCGTCGGCAATCCGAGGGAACCGTCTAGTAGTTACATTTTTAGTCGGGCAAGTATACGCTAAACCCTGCGTAGTCACCAAAAACTCAAGCAGGGAAATAGGCGAATGCGCTGGTTGCCGGTATAATCGGCTTGTTTTTAATCCCCTAAGTATTTAAACCATGACAAAACAACGCAAAGCCGTATCACTTATTTCGGGTGGACTTGACTCCATGTTGGCGACTAAAGCCATGATTGAGCAAGGAATCCACGTAGAGGGCATTAACTTTTTTACAGGCTTTTGTGTTGAAGGGCATACTCACAGCATCCGAAAAAAGAAGAAAGATAAGCCACAGCGCAATAACTCTTTATGGGTGGCAGAACAGCTGGGTATTAAATTACATATTGTTGATATCGTTGAAGAGTACAAAGATGTAGTGATCAACCCCCAGCATGGCTACGGTGCCCACCTTAATCCGTGCTTGGACTGCAAGGTTTTTATGGTTAAAAAAGCTAAAGAATGGATGAAGGCGCATGACTTTGACTTCATTTTTACGGGTGAAGTCATTGGTCAACGACCTAAATCCCAGCGTAAAGAAACCATGCCTATTATCTCTGCCGAATCAGGCGCGGATGACTTATTGCTTCGTCCTTTATGTGCCAAGAACTTGCCACCCACTAAGCCAGAAATTGAAGGCTGGGTAGACCGTGAAAAGCTATTTGGTTTTTCAGGCAGAAACCGCAAACCACAGATAGCCTTAGCTGAGCAATATAATTTTGATGAGTACGCTCAACCTGCTGGCGGATGTTGCTTCCTTACTGATGCTAACTACTCCGATAAGCTGAAAGACTTATGGGCACATCGCGGTGAGAAATATTACGAACTAGATGACATTATGTTATTGAAAACGGGCCGCCACCTACGTCCACGCGATAATTTCAAAATAATGATTGCTCGCGAAGAAGGTGAAAATAAATACATGCAAGGTTATAGAAAGCAGTTTGTTTGGATAAAGACCGTAAGCCATGGCGGACCGTTAACCTTAATTGATGGAACAGATTTATCTGCGGAAGATATAGAATTAGCTGCTCGGATTACAGCGAGATATAGCCAAGGGCGTGATGCGGATGATGTCACCGTCGAGATTGGAGATCACTCAATAGAAGATGCGAGGGAGTTAGTGATAAAGCCTATGCCTGCTGATGAAGTCCAACAGGCTTGGCATTTATAATAGACAGCTCGAAGGGAGTAGTAAGCTAACTATTTTGTTGCGAGTATTTTCTGTAGAGACGTTGCATGCAACGTCTCTACCACGGTAGATAAGAAATTAAATATGTCAACATTATAGATAAAGAGAAACCGTCTTATTCTGTCCAGATGACACTTTAAACCTTTTTGTTTTAGTCTTTCCTGCCACCGTTAGTTTAGCGGTGTAACTACCTGGAAATAAATTCTTGCGAATCGTATGTTTTCGAGTTTTATAAACCGCCTTTCCTGATCCATCGTAAATTACCCAAGAGGACGGCTTCATCAAAGGCTGTTTACCCTTTTCAAAAGCGCGTAAACGTATTTTTCCTGATGCAGGTAGCTTAAGGTTTGCCTCTTTAACCGCACCATTGCGCACATGCACCACCATGTTACGCCCCTTTGATTTATTACTAAAAGCAACTTGTATCGTATATCTACCTGATTTCAGCAATTGTTTGATGGAACGCCCTTTAGAGCTTGCAACTACCTTGCCTCTGCTATCTCTTACATAGATCTTTGCATTTCCCATTGCACCTTTAGAAGTACCTGATGCTACCTTTAGCAAGCCTGCTTTTACCTTCATAGAAAACGACTGCACTGTATTGCGATTCTTGCGAATACGAATAATCTTTTTTTCCTGATAGTTACCAATTTTCATGGTGACTTGATACTTGCCTGGTGACAGGTGTAGCGTTGCTACTTTGCCTCGATGTAATCGAGTGCTTCTCTTTTTTAAGTCTTTCACTTTCCACAAGACATCATAATTAGCAATGCCTAGCTTACGAGGAAACTTCGAACGAAGCCTTACCTTGCTAATATTTCTTTGGGTAAACTTTTTGCGTGAACTACCTTTGAGCCGGTTACTTGAATAAGCACCCCTCATTTTTTGTGGCACAACCACTTGGCTAGCTTCAAAAACAAGGCTGCTTTTAACTAGCTTCGGTGTCAGAGCCGTAGCACTAATTGTGATAAGACTTGACGTAACAAATAAAATTGTTGCTGTTGTATGAAATATTCCTTTTTTCATAACTAACTTCCTAGGTATCGATTATTATTTAAACACCTTCTGAATACTGGCCACTCATTAATTCAATCTTGGTGACCCATAAACTCTAGAGGCATCTTTCTTTTTCTGGACTCTCGCTGTAATCCTTAACTGCGCCACTAGTTTAGTAAAAATTTTAAACAATATCAGAATAATTTTTTTATATTCTTTATTAATCCTATAAATACCTATGAATAATAGCAGGGTGCTAATAATTATTAGTAATCAAGCTGATACAGTATACTGTTCTTTTCTAAAACACTTAAAAAACTATCTAGTTGTTTTTCTATCTGTTTTCCTCTATTTCTTCCCCATAGGCGTTTCTTCCTTTTATCCCTACTATCATGTCTTTTTTTAATAACATTTTTTAGTAATTTTTCTTTAGTTATTCCATCTTTTAATAGCTCTAAAGCATGCAAGGCAAGCTCATCAATATCTATGGCACGTAATAAAAAGGTAGGTATGAAGCGATTTTTTTGAGCATATTCCCAGCTCAACTGGGAAATATAAAGAGGTTGATTCCAATCAATTTGGGTTTTAGTAAACGGGTGTATATCCGTACTTAGCCAATCATTAATGAGTAATAAGTAAAACTCTTGATAAAAAGGTTCTATCTTTTTTATATAGGCTAATCCATCCGCATCAGCTACTTTTTGCGACGCTTGTTGCAGTAGATCCATATAGCTGATTGATGAAGGATAGATATCTGCCAGTACACGTAATGCCGCTTTTGTTACGGGATGAGCAATACTTATAAATACCTTGTTATCATCTTGATAGAACTTACAAGGCTTTTCATTGTTAAGCATTGCTGCTTTTTTACTATTTAGGTTGGCTCGGTACGCTAAGCTTGTCATATGTTCTGGAGCAAAACCAGACCGAATGGAACGCTCACTGTGACACAATAATGAGCGACGAAAACGCTGATTAATCATAAAATCCATGTACTGCAATTTTTCAAACCGATTGTCGAAGGCTTGAAGAAGCTGATTGCGTTGTTGCCCCAGAATCAATGTATTATCGAAAGCAAGCAGTGCGTCACTGACATATTGAAGGTCGTGTTGCCTGGCTTTACGGATAAAGTCCTTGATGTAGAGTGGATTATTATGAGTTTCTAGAAACTCATGATAGAGGTACTGATTAGAATGCTGCTCAAGTTGAGTCAAACGCTTTGTGTTAAACGCTGAAAACTCGTTATCAGCGACGGTGAAGAAACTTTTGAGGTAACCTAACGCCTGAGGAATTTTAGCCATCTTTTGCTCAGGAGTATTTACTTGCCCAAGGCTGCTCTCTCGCTCAGGGCTGTTTTCCTGCTCAGGGCTACTTTCTTGCTCAGGGCTGTCACAGTATAACTTCATCGCATCACGAATCACCATCTGAGCATGCCAGCCTGGATAGGTATTATAACTTATATAGATCAAGCCATTTTCAGCTAATAAAGATTGACACACCTCAAGAATTTGATGCTGTGTTTCAGGTTCCACCCAAGAAAAAACACCATGCAAGATGATGTAATCAAAAAGCTCATAGTGCTGAGCATCTAATTCGGATAGGTCTTTTACCTGAAGTTGCACATTCTTCAACGATAAAGACTCAACCATCTCCATACCCGTAGTAATCTGCACCTCTGACAGATCAATGCCTACAAATTGGCTCTTCGGCCAAAACCAAGCCATGGGAATAATGTTATTTCCCTCTGCACACCCTATATCAAGCACTCTACATGCTTCAGGGGGTGCCGTTTCAAGACCCAATAATCTAGCTAACCCTGCCAGGTGAGGAAGATAGGTATAAGAAATGGGTAGCGATTCGTAAGGAACTTGGTTGTAACTGGATGGACTCATGATGGGGTTCGTAATGGAGTCAGTAATGGGGTCAATAATTAAGACTATAGTTACTGACTGAATTAATCAGTATAATCTAAAGCATGAAATTTAAAAGCAAAGTTAAAGGCAAGGTCAAGTTAGCCCATGGCTGATTATGCTATTGGTGACATTCAAGGCTGTTATAGCGACTTCATGAGGCTGCTGGACAAGCTACAGTTTGATCCTGCTAATGACAAGCTTTGGCTCGCAGGTGACATGGTGAGTCGTGGTGAAGATTCACTAGCCACACTGCGTTTTATTAAAAGCCTTGATAGCTCCTCAGTCGCTTGTGTTTTAGGCAATCATGATGTCTCACTGATCGCCATGCACTACGGCTTGTTAAAACCACATTCGTCACTAAAACCCATCATGAAAGCAACTGATCGAGAAGAGTTAATCGCTTGGCTTTCGACTCAGCCTTTCATTCAGGTTGATAAAGCTCGCAAAATTTGCATGGCACATGCGGGTTTGCCGCCACAGTGGAAAGTAAAAACCGCTGTAAAATACTCCGCAGAAATTCAACAAGCGTTACAAAGTGATGATGTTAAAAGATGGCTGAAAAAAGTCTATGGAGATAGTCCAAAAAAGTGGAAAAAATCCTTAACAGGCTATGACAGGCATCGCTACATTCTCAATGCTTTTACACGCATGCGTTTTTTAAAAAACAATGGAGAACTAACTTTCAACCATAAATATTCACCTAAACAGCTAAAAAAAATGAAGCACCAAGCGACTCGAATGAAATACATACCTTGGTATGCCTATAAAAATCGTAAAAACACTAACTATTGCATACTGTTTGGACACTGGGCTAGCTTGGGTTTTTATCAGGGAAACAACGTGATAGGATTAGACTCGGGTTGCGTATGGGGCAATCGTTTAAGTGGGGTTAAACTCGATGACATTTCAGCAAAAACAAAAGCAATATCTGTTTCATGTGACAGGGCTAAATAGCTAGGTAGTGGGAATTAAACATGTCAGATGAGAAACCTATACCCTTAATTGGGACGGTCACAATACCTATCAAGCTGCAGGGCAAAGACACTGAGTTTCAGTGCCATATCACTGCGCCTGGAGCAAAAGTTGAGATCGAAGAGCTGGAAAGAGCACTTATAAGAAATCGTGAACTTCTCAATAAATCCCATAAGGACATGATCAATAACCTTAAAAAGGATTATTTTGAACGTGCAGCTCCTTGGTTACTCAACTATGAGGGGCCTGTGCAAAACGCCCTGATCGCCCGCTTTAATATCAACGTCCTCATCCCTCTTATCAATATGCGAGGCGGTGAAGCTGAATTTACTAAGATAGAGTCTTGGCCTGTCAAAAAGCACATCGAAAAAATGATGGTTAAAGCAGAGAAAGCAGCTCTCGAATATCAAATAGTAAAAGCGGCTCCTTTTCACTATGCATTCGCTATTTCTATGGTCGTGGCAGCTTTTGTCATCTTGTATATCAGCTTATAGAGACCTTTGCACGAAAGATATGACGGATATAAAAGGCTTAAAATTTCCCACATTTTGTCTAAAAACTCAACCAATAGTTCGGCTATTACTCTCCTTTTTAGACAAAATCTGAAAAATTACGCTCTTTTCTCTCTCGCCATACTTTCATGCAAAGGTCTCTTATAAGCATACAAAAAACACCCTCAATTCGGCAATAATCCCGACACGCGCTATGCTCTGTGAAATTCTTACTTATTAGGAAATAGCTATGAGCTATCAGGTTAACATTCAGCCCAGCGGGCATATCATACAAGTCGAAAAAGAAGAATCCATACTGGAAGCTGCTTTACGACAGGGAATAGCTTTCCCCTATGGATGTCGTAGTGGTGTTTGTGGAACCTGTTTGGGTAAAGTCATTGAGGGGAAGATATCGTACCCTGACGATCTACCACTAGGCTTATCTGAAGATGACCACCAGCAAGGCAGCGCACTTTTTTGCCAAGCCGTTGCAGAGTCTAATCTCACTATTGAAGTTGCTGAAATTGAGGCTATTGGTGAAATCGAAATAAAAACATTACCTACAAAAATAGCCTCACTAAGAAAATTAGCCCCCGATGTGATGGAAGTATTATTAAAGCTTCCCGAAACCGAACGATTGCAGTTTTTAGCAGGGCAATATATAGATATCCTACTTCCTAATAATAAGAAACGAGCTTTCTCACTAGCCAATGCACCTTTTAATGATGAATACCTAGAGCTACATATTCGCCATGTAGAAAATGGATTCTTTACAGGACAAGTCTTTAACGAATTAACAGAAAAAAGCTTACTTCGTATTGAAGGGCCTCATGGTAGCTTTTTTCTGCGCGACAGTAACCGACCTAAAATAATGATGGGCGGAGGCACAGGGTTTGCGCCCTTAAAAGGCATGATCGAACAGCTCATTCAAGAAGGCTTACAAGTGCCTATTTACTTGTTTTGGGGTGCGCGTTCAGAACAAGATCTTTACCATAAAGAGCTTGCAGAGAAATGGGCTTTTCAACAAGAGTATATTACCTTTATCCCCGTTTTATCTGAGCCTAATGATCACTGGCAAGGCGAAACAGGCTTTGTACATGAGACGGTAGTGGATATGTTTCCAGACATGTCTGACTTTGATGTTTATATGAGCGGTCCACCTGTTATGGTTGAAGCAGGTGTTGCGGCCTTTAAACAGTCGGGCTTAAGTGATGAACATATGTTCTCAGATTCATTTGAGTACGGTGAAGATACATTGTTGGCGATTGGTGATTAGGTTACAGCTCGTTTCTTAGGTCAATACTGATTTAAAGAGGCCTTTGCATGAACCTAAATTCCTCAGTTAACCGCTTCCAGCACTGATTAAACTACTGATAGTATTAAAGTAAGAAGCTTTATCTATCTTCACTTATAGAGTGAGGGCGCTACAGCCTATAGAGCAACCTCTTCAGCTGACTGGCTATGTAAAAAAACTCATTAAGGATCAACCATTAATTCCTTTTTTTACTACGCCATTCAGCCGAAGAGAATCACTCTATAGGCTGTTTAACTGAGGATTTTAGGATGAAAGAATGACGAGAGAAAAATGAGCGTAATTTTCTCTATTTTTGCTAAAAAAGAGGGTAATAGCCGAGCTATTGGCCGAATTCTTAGCAGAAATAGAGGAAATTCAAGCTATTTTTATTCGTCATTTCTTTCGTGCAAAGGTCTCTTAAGGAAGCTCTGATCAAGTAAGCTAAATTTCCAGATATTGTTCATATGCAAAATTTTTAAAAAATCTTTTGAAATATCGAGTGTTTTTTGAGCAATTTATCATGTATTTCATCCTTTTTATCTA
>JALXAX010000062.1 GCA_026991755.1 Thiotrichaceae bacterium
GTGCGATAGCCCGTGGTTAAAACCACCGTCTTTTAGACGCTTTCTCTTTCAGTCGGCGGTTTAGTCCGCCGATAGAGCGATGTATCATCGCTCAAACCCCTGGTGGTTGTTTAGTTAAGCACCGTTTCAATGTGTTGTTCAGCAATGGCTATCTAGAATGATTCTTACTCATGACAATCGCATCTTCTCGGCCATTTGTTATCGGGTAATAATCTTTACGAATCCCAATCTTTTTATAACCTTCTTTTTGATAGAGGCGAATAGCAGGAAGGTTGCTTTGGCGCACTTCTAAAAAGCTACTGCGTACTTTTTCTTTTAAGGCGATTGTTTCCGCGTGTTGCACCAAAAGCGTGCCTAAGTTTCTGCGTTGCCAATGAGGGTGAATACACACGTTTAAGATATGCATTTCTTCAGCGGCAATGGATTGGATGAGATAACCGACCAGTTGATCGTTATTTTCTTTGCAGACCCAACACGAATACCCCACTCTTATACAGTCCTTGAAAATACCACTGCTCCAAGGTTGAGATTGCACATTGGTTTCAATCACCATGACTTCCTGAATGTCTTCATAAGTCATCGGCTGTAATTGGAATTGGCTTTGCTGTGGACTCATAAAATATTGGCTAGACAAATTTTAGGCATTGATGGACTTAAAGAGTTTTAAATCTTCCCAAGCATTACGTTTATCTTTCGGTTTTTTCAGCAAAATTCGAGGGTGGTAGGTGACCACAAGCGCTATTTCTGTGTTGGGTAAGGTATGAACCTTTCCTCGTAATAGCGATAAAGGTGCCTTTTTCTGTAATAAAGATTGAGCAGCAGCACGCCCTAGAACAAGAATCTTGTCTGGTTTTAATAACTCAATTTGGCGATGTAAATAATTAGAGCATTGTTTTAACTCATTTTCAGAGGGTAGACGATCATTCGTAGCACGACATTTAGTTGCTTGAGTTAAATAAACACTGTTTCGAGGTAAGTTGATAGCAAGCAACATGTTAGTGAGTAATTGCCCTGATTTACCCACAAAAGGATGACCTTTTCTATCATCCTCAGCCGTTGGAGCATCACCAATAATTAAGCAGGTTGCTGATTTGTCACCACTGCCCACAACAGCTTGGCTTCGAGAAGCATGTAAGTCGCAAGATTGACAATTTTTTATCTGTGAGGTCAGCGCTTCCCATGTGGCATCTGCACAATTTACAGGCTCTCTTGGGCTAGTAATAGGGGCAGGGGTTGTTGGTTTAGTAGTTGTTTTAGGTGTGCTAGAAAGTGTAGCTGATAGCTCTTTGATGACACTTTGCGCTTCAGCAATACGAGTGTTATCAATAAGCTGAGGTTGTTGATTAGCGCTTGGTAAACTAGCCTGAGTAGTAGTCTTAGAAGTAGCTGTATCAGCAGTGATTATAGGTGTTGAGGCACGATCGACCCAAATAGAAATCCCCATAGCATGTAGATAAGCATGTCTTTGCTGTGTGCTTAATGTTGCTTTTTGGGGGGGCAGATTAGTCATCAGATTCCATCATGCTGGGGATGTGGGCGTGTAATAGAGGCTGCTAGTTTATTTAATGCGTCAATATAAGCTCTTGCAGAGGCAATCACAATATCAGTATGTGCGCCATAACCATAAACGACATCACCGTTCTTTTGTAGTTGAACCGTTACCTCGCCTTGTGAGTCAGTGCCACTAGTAATGTTGTTAACTGAATAAAGTTTCAATTCTGTATTAGAGTTAACAACAAGCTCAATGGCTTTGAATACAGCATCAACAGGGCCACCACCATTAGCTGTTCCGCTAGCTTCTTCTCCATCTATTTTAAGCGTGATCTTGGCAACAGGTGTTTCTCCTGTTTCAGAGCAGACTTCGGAGTAGATTAATTCGTAACTGTCGTCTTCAGTAGTTTCATGAGTCTGTGAAACGATTAATAATAAGTCTTCATCAAAGATCTCATGCTTACGATCAGCTAGGTTCTTGAATTTTTGGAAGGCTTGATTTAACGCTTCATCTGTCTCGAAGGTGAAGCCTATTTCTTTAAGGCGAGTCTTAAAGGCATTTCGCCCAGAATGTTTGCCTAATACAATCTGATTATCAGACCAGCCCACATCTTGAGCACGCATAATCTCGTAGGTTTCACGAGATTTTAGTACACCGTCTTGATGAATCCCTGATTCATGCGCAAAAGCATTTTTACCTACAATGGCTTTATTAGGTTGAACAGGGAAGCCTGTAATACGAGATACCAAACGTGAAGTAGGGACGATGTGTGTGGCATCAATACCTGTATCGCAGGGGAATACATCCTGACGCGTGCGAACGGCCATAACGATTTCTTCTAGAGAAGCATTGCCTGCACGTTCGCCTAAACCGTTAATGGTACATTCGATTTGTCGCGCACCATTTAAAAAAGCAGATAACGAATTGCCAACAGCCAAGCCTAAGTCATTGTGACAGTGCACTGAGAAAATAGCTTTGTCGGCATTAGGCACACTCTCTATTAAGTTTTTCATCATCTCACCAAACTGGTGCGGGATGGTGTAACCCACGGTATCGGGAATGTTAATCGTGCGTGCGCCAGCGTCAATAGCGGCTTCTACGATACGGTGTAAAAACTCAGGTTCTGAACGACCTGCGTCTTCTGCTGAAAACTCGACATCATCAGTATATTGACGGGCTTTTTTGATGGCTCTGATGGCATTTTCTAACACTTCATCGGGTTTCATATTCAACTTATCACGCATATGAATAGGTGAGGTGGCAATGAAAGTATGAATACGTGGAGAAACGGCGCCTTTAAGCGCCTCGCCTGCTGCTTCGATATCTTTATCTAAAGCACGTGATAGACCGCAAACGGTACTATCTTTAATGGCGTCAGCAACGGCTTTAACGGCTGCAAAATCACCGGGGCTAGCAATAGGAAAGCCCGCTTCAATGACATTAACTTTCATTAATTCAAGCATTTTAGCGATTCGTACTTTTTCTTCCAACGTCATAGACGCGCCAGGGCTTTGTTCGCCATCGCGTAAGGTGGTATCGAAAATGATTAAGGGTTGCTGTGACATGTGTTTCACTCCAATCTTTAACAGGAATTATACAATTGCATTCAGAAATTCCGATCAGACTTGTTCAGATGTTCTTAAGCGCATTATATGTAGTAATGCCTGTATTTGTAATAGGTTTTCCAAATAGGATTCGTTTTTAGTCGAACGTTTCTAGCCTCGCCAGGCAATATTAAGATGCCCGAAGGGGCAGGAGTAGGTGGAGTGAGAGTGCAATACTTGAAAACTCTAGGGTAGAAAATAAAGAAGACGAGCCACGGCTAGCACGGGGTGTGCTAATTTCGAATTGAAATGGGTAGCTGTTATTTGACATAAGCAGAAACATTACACAAAAGTTAGTGGCTGATCAAGTTTAATCAGGCAAAACCCCAGATACTTTTCTTCTTGGTTTTTTGCTGAAATAGTTTAATACTTGGTTGAACTTGCATCATAGTCAGCTTGCCTAGATCTTTTGCGTTGATGTAGGGAGCGCCCGTATCTATATATCGTACATTACCCACATCAAGTGGCTTAGAGGTGGGTGTATGACCAACAATTACCAATTTCACTCCTTGGATATTCTCTGTACTCCCCACTGCATGATAACGGTCATAGCGTGCACGTGACCATATCGCAAAATGTCGCAAGCTTTCGTCTTTAGCGATGGTTTCTTTAAAGCGATTCCATCCGATGCGGGCAGTAATATCTGCGTGAACTACGCCTATTAGCCCATTGTTTGTGGGTATTTCTGCAATGGTAGGTAAAGCAGAAAACGCCTCTCTGATGGCTTGTTGTTTTGGCACATCAATAGATTCCCACCAAGCGCCCCCATTATGTTTAACCCAGTTTTTATAAGTTGATGGGCTGGTGGCAGATTCAAGGCACATCTCCTCATGGTTGCCCATGATGGCAAAAAACCAAGGTTGCTCAAGATATTCCAATACACGATGTGATTCAGCACCACGATCGATAAGATCGCCTACGCTAATGATTCTGTCTATCTCAGGGTTAAACTTTACTTTTTTGAGTAGATTATCCAAAGCAGTAAACATGCCGTGGATATCACCTACCACAAAATCACGCCCTTGTTGGTTGGTTTCTAGAGAAAGAATATGTTGAGAAGCCATCACTTGTCCTGTTCAGAAGAATTCTCTGTTGGTGAGGTTTCAGTTGGTGAGGTTGATATAGCTGTTTTAAGTTTTTTAGTCTTTCGATTCTTATTAAGTAACCAAGCGGCAGGACCAGAGAAAGCATAAACCAAGAAGGTAAGAAAGAGTACTTTGGGTGGGTCGATAGCCGTTAGTGCGAAGATAAAGACCATTACTAATACAGCGGTATGGGGGACTTTGCTTTTAATATCCAAGTCTTTAAAGCTACGAAACTTGATGTTGCTGACCATTAACAAGCCAATGCTAACCGTAATAATCAGAGCGGGAATTTGAATAATTTTCCCGTGAACATCCATATCCTGGAAGACCCATACCATGCCAACCATAACTGCAGCAGCCGAGGGACTAGGTAAGCCTGTAAAATAGCGCTTTTCATCAACACCTAGTTGGGTATTAAAGCGTGCTAGTCGAATAGCGGCACAAGCTACATAAATAAAGCTAGCCATCCAGCCTAGTTTGCCCCATGAGATGCTGACATCTTTCATATAGACTAATGCCCATAAGTAGACAATAAGAGCAGGGGCTAATCCGAAAGAAACCAAATCAGAAAGGCTGTCGTATTCAGCACCAAAATCACTTTGTGCGTGCATCATACGTGCCACACGACCATCTAGACCATCAAGTATCATAGCAACGAATACAGCAATAGCAGCGACTTCGAATTTACTATTCATAGCGGATAAGATGGCATAGAAACCACAGAATAATGCAGCGGTGGTCAATAGGTTGGGTAATAAATAGACCCCTTTCTTTGTAGCCATTTTCATTTCCGTTCAAGTGATACTAAAAGAGCTTCTAACGGGACTTACATCAGAAGCTTCTTAAGGAAGCTCTAAACAATTTCATCTGTCGAGAAATTCCACCCGACTTATTCAAGAGCTTCTTAATTAGAGCATACTTTCTGTACATTCAGCAAAAAGATGTGGAAATTTTAAAATAGGTTCTATGGTTAAGTATTGAGAAATAACCATTTTCTGTTTTTTTGAACAGTGGTGAGCGCTATAGGCCTCAGTTTTAGTGCTCAATAGAGAGCACTAAAATTAGAATAAAAAAAACGGACGCAAGCGTCCGTTAAAAACTAACACTCTGAAATTATTCTTATTATTAGCAACCTTGCAAATCTTTAGCAAGCCCGTGAGTGCCAGTGAGCGCATAGTACTCATATCGTCATGAACGTGAGTTTAACCAAAGGATGGATTTTTTATTCTTCGACGAATGGTATTTTATTTCTCAACACCAATCCTTATTTTGCTTGATATTAATCATAAAAGTAAATAATCTATGTCGATGGCTACTACTACTTCAAATACCTCAAAAGATGCAACTGCAGTAAATAGCTGCAACCATTGCAACTTAAAAAAAATATGCTTCCCTAGCGGACTTAGTACGGATGAGTTATCAACCTTTGAAGGTTCTGTTGAAAAAACACTAAAGATTGCTAAGAAAGAAAAACTATATTCTCGTGGTGATCCGCTCACGTCTGTTTATGCTATCAAAGCAGGCAGCATTAAAACCTACTTATCAACCTCAAAAGGTCAGGCGCAAGTGTTGGGCTTTCATTTGCCGGGTGATTTGCTGGGTTTTGATGGTTTCGCAGATGATCATCATACAAGTGATGCGATTGCTATGGAGGACACCTTGTTGTGTGAGCTTCCTATGACAAACTTTGAAAACTTGTGTGAAGTTCTACCAGGTTTGCGTAAAGTGATGATGCAACAAGTAGGCAGTGAGATAAGCCGTCATCACTCACTGGTGTTGACGCTGGGTCAAATGCAAACTGAAGAGCGTTTAGCAACTTACCTATTAAGACTATCGTGTTATTACAACTCGCGCGGTTATTCGTGTAGCCAATTCAATTTACCCATGCCTCGTCATGACTTGGCTAATTTCTTGGGGATGGCGCCTGAAACATTGAGCCGCATGTTTGCGAAGCTTGAAAAGCTTAATGTGATTAGTATTAATCGACGAGAAGTTACTATCGACAATATGGATGCACTCATGGATCTTTCACATGAGTTGTGCATGAAGGATTAGTATTTTACTTTAGGGTATCTCTATTAATGAGGCCTTTGCACGAAAGATATGACGGATATAGCAAGCTAAATAATTGAGTTGACCGTTTTGATAAAACGGCAAGCTCACTAAAAAATGGCTTGAATTTCCTCTATTTCAGCTAAAAATCCGGCCAATAGCGCGGCTACTACCCTCTTTTTTAGCAAAAATAGAGAAAATTACGCTCATTTTTCTCTCGCCATCCTTTCATACAAAGGTCTCTTAATGAATTTCTGATGTAAGTCTGATCAAAAAAACGATACATGACTTGTTCAGACTCCTTTAGGTGTCAGAACAATAAAGTGGAATTGCTTTTAATCCCTGATATAAGGTGCTAAAAACCAATAAAGTAACAAAAACTTCAAAAAAACTTTATTCAATAACTTGCCAGTTATCCTCCCTAGTTTATAGTATGCCCCCTAACTTGATGGAAATGTCTATACCCCTCCGTATAATTATTCATAATATTACACTGTGTCTATGTCGTGGGCGTATGCCTATACAATGTTCCAAACAAGTATAAAGAGACCTTTGCACGAAAGATATAACGGATATAGCAAGCTAAATAATTGAGTTGACCGTTTTAATAAAACGGCAAGCTCACTAAAAAATGGCTTGAATTTCCTCTATTTCTGCTAAAAATTCGGCCAATAGCTCGGCTATTACCCTCTTTTTTAGCAAAAATAGAGAAAATTACGCTCATTTTTC
>JALXAX010000063.1 GCA_026991755.1 Thiotrichaceae bacterium
TTGGTATATCCGCGCTCAGGTATTTTAACTTTGATGATGCTAAGTGGTATGTTTTTTTGCTGGTCATTAATAAGTTTTATTTTATTGAGAAAAGTAGACTCAAATTTTCTAAACTCTGGCAATAGATCATCGTTGCTCATTTCCCGAAAATGGTCATATTCTGCTGCATTGGGAGCATCTTTTGTATTTTTATATCGGCCATTTATTCCTGTTAACAAGGCTTCGATGCTCGCTCTCACCTCAACAGTTACATTGCCTTGTTTATTGACCGTTATTTCTATCAGAGCGGGTTTAACCAAGTCGGCATAAGTATTGGTTGTGAATACACAGCAGCAGAACAAAACAAACCCTGAGAGAAAGTGGCACACTATATTCATCCTCATCCTCCGGTCTTTGGGAAAAGCTGCAATGCCAGCACCATCAGGGCGCTGGTGCTGATCCACGACGCAATAATGCGAACGGCTATAGTTTGCCAGGTTTTTTTACTTAAGCTTTCAGAAAGTGCCATGGTATAGAGCAGCAAAAAATATATCCCAACACCACTACCAAATAAAGAGGCTATTAGGGCTTTTCCGACCAGGGTTTCCTGTGCTGAATCTAGCCCCAGTAAAAAACCTGTAAGTAACCCCGCTAGCGCTAATATGGGTGAGGGAAGGGGTAAAGCAGTAATTACTAATAGTCCTATTACTGTGGTGCAAAGCAATAGCAACAAGGCGATATTCTCCATGTTAAGAGATGGCATCAATCCAGTTGTTATCAAGCCGACTATAATTGCTGACAAAAATAGTAGTACTGATTGCTGGTTATGACTGGGTTGGTGCTGTCCATACCATAGCCCCAGTGTAAGAATAACCAGCAGTTGTGTAGGCACTAATAGAGGGTGCAACATACCATTTAGAAAATCACCAATACCTTTGATAGGGCTGTGTGCCAATGCTATATCTGGTAGTAGGAAAAGGATAGTGAAAAATAGAAAGCGTAGTGGGGATGTCATATATGCAATTATGTATCATGCCTGCTGTTTTTTCTATTCTAGAAAAGGGTTATAACCTCATTCAAACAACTGCTTTTCTGTCAAGTCTGATAAATTCCTAAGTCACAGAAATTCCTTAAGGCTAAAATACATTTAATTGATAGAGCGTAATTACCACCAGAAGTACAAAACCACTCATCAAATAGCGAATAAACGTATAAGTATCCATATGGATAAGAACAAAGTTAATCGCTGTTGCGATAACGCCAGCGATAATAGCGGGTGTTTGAAAGGTTGATATAAGTAGTAACGGGAAGCAAGCCCAAGCTAATAACAAGAAGTTGGGTGGTGCGATAAAGGACTCTACGACGTTGCGTGATGAAATATAATCATGCTCATCTTTAACTCGATGTGCCTGAAGGTTTTTTTTAACTAACTTTTGTTCCTTACGTTGTTGAAGCTTCTCTTGAGAACTTTTTAGCCAAGATAAAAAAACACTATTAGATTGATGCATTAAAAAGATTCCCCAAATAATAAATCTTCTTGATTAGTATAAGATATTATTTTTCGCTTTGAAACAAAGGTAGATGAAATAGCAGAGCAATTGAACCTGGAATTTTCAATTAACCGCTATAGTCAATAGGACACTCCTTATGAACGGATTTGGTAATGTGAAATGATCACTCTTAAGTCCTTTTTACGCTATTTAGCTCATGAAAAATTACTCTACAAACTAGTACTCCATCAAACCTAACTTGTTGAGTACAAGTCTAACTAAGGATTCTAGATTAATAGTAATGCTATTTCTAGTGGGTAATATTGTAATCATTCGCAGTATGTTCTATCTTCCTTCTTTTTATCTAGAATCTAATGCTAAATGGCATCATTTAACAGCCTAAGAGATTCTAGTTTTATTCACATCAGCACAGGATTTACCCATGGCGCATACATTACCTGATCTTCCTTATGCAAAGGACGCATTAGAACCTCATATTTCTGCAGAAACATTAGACTATCATCACGATAAGCATCATCAGGCTTATGTGACTAACTTAAATAACCTTATTGAAGGCACTGAGTTTGCTGATAAATCATTAGAAGACATCGTAACTTCTGCACCAGCTGGCGGTATTTTCAACAATGCAGCACAAGTATGGAACCACACGTTCTACTTCAACTGTATGGCTGCTAATGCGGGTGGCGAGCCTACTGGCGATCTAGCGGATGCAATCAACGCTGCGTTTGGTTCTTTTGCTGATTTTAAAGAAAAGATGTCAACTTCTGCTGTGACTAACTTCGGTTCAGGTTGGACTTGGTTAGTTAAAAATGCTGACGGTGGTTTAGAGCTTCTTAACACATCAAACGCAGGTAGCGCATTGACTGAAAATGTTACTCCTGTTTTGACTATTGATGTATGGGAGCATGCTTACT
This sequence comes from Thiotrichaceae bacterium, assembly GCA_026991755.1. GTDB lineage: Bacteria > Pseudomonadota > Gammaproteobacteria > Thiotrichales > Thiotrichaceae > HyVt-477. Next base: position 2,405 of record JALXAX010000063.1, read on the forward strand.
ATGTAGACAAGCGTAATGCTCGTCCAGCGTATGTTGAAGCTTTCTGGAATCTTGTTAACTGGGACTTTGTTTCGGCAAACTTCTCTGCTTAATGAATAATTGAACCTCGCATCCATCTCTGGAGCGAGGTTTAGTTATTAAGGTCTCGTATAGAAATTAATCTATATCTCTAGCTGCTAACCTATCAGCCGTTCGCGTATAACCCGCATGAATATTATCTGAGCTTGTATTCACAACAGGCTGTAACTTTTGACGACATAAAATATCTTTTATCGCTCGTCCAAAAAAATATCCAAACCCGAACGTAACCAATAAGAGCAACAGAGTTTGTACAATAAATATCGACATTCTCTTAACCCTCGTTTCTAGTGCTTGAGAAAATCCCCATGACTATGCCAAATATAAATGCGGCTAGTAGCCATAAAAATAGTTTAGAAAATAAATAACTCATGATCTTCTCCTATTGGTTGATAGTAAAGGTGATTCTTCTATTTTTCGCGCGTCCTTCACGTGTATCGTTGCTCGCTACAGGGCTAGTCTCACCTTTTCCGACAGATTTTAAAAGCGTTGAGCTAACATTGTGTTTTTGCAAGTAGCTTTTAACAGCTGCAGCACGACGTAGGCTTAAGGCCATATTATAAGCATCGTCACCTCTGGAGTCGGTATGTCCGCTAATGCTAACACCTGAAGCTATTTCATCTTTACACTCGGTCATAACGCTAGCAATTTGATTTAAAAGCTCGTGGCTTTCTTGCTGTATAACAGCTGCATTGGTTCTAAAGTGAATGCTCTTTCCAGCCATCGCTGAGTTGAGCTTATTCTGGCAAACATTAATTGCTTGTTTGACCTCGGGTGCAGCTTCGTCTGGTTTTTTCGCCTCAGCTACAGCCTCTTTAACATGCAGTCCATTTGTTACAGAAAGGCCAAATGAGCCTAGTAAGCCTTTCACTTTGTCTAGCAAAGAAGCTTGAGCATCAGAGCTATCCACTTCGCCTGTGTACTTAATACCATTAGCAGACGCAGATAAAGAGCCATCATCAGGGGTTAAAGCAAACAAGTCGGCAATTTTATCCAACCAAGCAGATGGTTTTACAGAATCTTTAACGACAAGGTTATTCGTGACATTACCTTCTCCAACACGAGTAGTAGCCGCTGCAACAATCGCATCCATTTCTTCTTGCGAGGCAACCGTGCCGTCTAAGACCATCTTTCCGTCTTTTAAATTAGCCATTAAAGATATGGCTTCTGTAGGCTCAGGCTTATTTACTGTGATGCCGTTTATAAGTGGGATATTAAACGCACTCAACAGCCCTTTTGCTTTATCAAGTAAGGTAGTTTGCTTTTCGTCACTATCCACTTCACCTGTAAACTTAACACCCTCTGAGGATGCGGAAAGAGATCCGCCTTCCATTGCTAGCCCCATCAAGCCAGATATACCTCCTAACCAAGCAGAAGCTTTTACCTTGTTGCTAATAGTAAGATTGTTTTGTACGTTACCATCCCCCGCACGTTCTGTTGCTGCTTTTACAATGGCATCCATTTCTTCTTGTGAAGCAACCGTACCGTCTAATACGATTTTTCCATCATTAAGAACGATGTCTAACGTCATGTCTTCTGTAGCGACAACTTCGGAAAATTGACCATCTGCGATACGTACTCCCGCTATTGATCGTGCTAAGGAAAGTGCTTTCGTACCAGCCTCAGTGCTAGGAGCTTCGCCACTTAGGATGATATCTCTTCCGCGTTCATCAACATTCACATTAGCCCAAGCCATGTTTTCGCTTTTCAGTGCATTGCTAACTCGGTGAGTTAAATCAGCTTCTATAGGATCTTTGTTCGCGTTGAACATGAAAAAGTAAAGTAGTGGTAAACCAAGAAGGGTTAATAGCCACCATAGTCCTTTAGGAAAGGCACCGCAGCAGCATGATCGTTTGTCATCCATAATTTTTAACCTTTGTGTAAATAGTTTTGGGTATGAGAGTGGAGTGAAGATCTGTAATGACATACCAATACCAAGTAGTCAAACTACCTGATTCTACGTCAGTATAGTACAGATAAGCAGATGTGGATTTGTTATCTATACAACAGGTAATTCATGAATAACTTAATCTAGTACTCCAACAAGTTAGGTTTGATGAATACAGCAAGTCAGGAAGCGGTTAGCCGCTAGGCGCGTCTTGCAGGGAATGGTTGTTCCCTTCACAAAAGACGCAACAACGCGGATGACCGCTTCCTGGCTCGCCCGAAGGGAGCAACCCAAAGCACTCAATACTGCGTTATGGGTCTTGCCAAGGGAACAACCATTGCCTGCAACCCAAGCCTTGTCTTGAGCGCTTTGGATTGCTCTGTATCCATCAAACCTAAGTTGTTGGAGTACTTAGTTATAAAAATAGCCGCAAGAACCTGAAGAATGCTTATATTAACCGATGAAAGGCGAGAATTTTTAGACTTTCTTCTCATCTAAACAAAGATGATGTAACAGGATGATGTAATGGAGGGAACCCGTTGATAGTATTTTTATCATTCAACAAGGAGAGTTGCTAACTCAGCTGTAGTAGATATATTGGTAATACAAGAAAGAAAACTTTTTTGGAAGAACCTGTGATTCATTGACTTAGATAAAGTCACTTTTGCTTTCTTGGGAGTAGACTCAGGGCTTATTCGTCACAGGAGCAAGTTTTATGGATTACGATCTTATTATTATTGGTGCAGGTCCTGCGGGCTTAAGTTTTGCCCGTTTGCTTGCTGATACAGGCTTACATATTGCCTTGATTGAAAAATCTTCTCTGGACGACCTTAAAGACCCTGCCGAGGATGGTCGTGAGATTGCGTTAACCCATCTCTCTGAAAAGTTAATGAAACAACTTGGAGTATGGAACAGAATAGACCCCGATTTTATCGCACCCATTAAACGGGCGCAGGTGCTAAATGGGAGTTCATCCTATGCGCTGGATTTCACTCGACCATCCGAGGATATGGAGGCGCTGGGTTATCTAATCCCCAACCACCTAATTCGTAAGGCATTCTACGAAGAAGTCGCGCAAATGGAAAATGCCAAAATCCTATCAGATACCACTGTTGTTAATGTAAATACCCATGATGGTATCGGTACAGTAACCCTTTCTACAGGTGAAAAATTAACGACATCATTGATTATTTCAGCTGATAGTCGTTTCTCTGAAACCCGCCGCAAAATAGGCATTGGCGCACATATGCAGGATTTTTCTCGCACTGCGATTGTGTGTCGTATGCAGCATGAGTGTCCGCATGAAGCAACCGCATTTGAGTGTTTTAAATATGGCAAGACTATTGCTCTGCTGCCCATGAATGGTAATTTATCTTCGGTAGTCATTACTATTTCCAGCCAGAAAGCGGACGCGGTGTTAAATATGGATGATGATGAGTTTAACGCCCAAGTACAAAAATGGTTCGGCAATAAACTGGGGAAGATTAGCCTTGTAGGTAAACGTCACTCTTATCCACTAGTAGCAGTACATGCGGATAGATTTGTAGCTGAACGTTATGCTGCAATAGGCGATACCGCAGTGGGTATGCACCCTGTCACTGCACATGGGTTTAATCTTGGGATTCGTGGTGCGGACACTTTAGCGAGTGAGATAAAATATGCGCTAGCTCATGGTAAAGATATTGGTTCGCTGGATGTGCTAAAAAAATATGAGAAGATACACATGCGGGTTACTAAGTTTTTGTATCACGGTACAAACACTATTGTGGGCTTGTTTACCAATGAAACACTGCCAGCAAAAATGGCACGCAAAGCTGTATTGCGCATAGCAAATAACTTCCCCCCAGTGCGACAGTTGATTGTCAATAAACTGACAGAAGCAGGTAAAATGGGCAGATCAGAAATAGCAGGCTTTTTACCACCACTACCTGGCTTATCAACATTGCCAAAACCACCTAAGTTACCGTCTTTTCCTCCCCGCTTTTTGCAAAGTAGACTATGATATTGCAACTAGGTTTCTAGAAGCTAATATTAAGAGGCTGTACAAAATTTGAGGTTAGAAGACTTTCTTCTAACCCTCAAAGCCCCCCAATACGTGTACAGTCTTTAAGGAAGCTCTGATCAACTCATGATTCATTTTTCTGAGGCTAGAACCTGCCAGCTTTTCGCTATAAAAGTGACCAATAGCTACGGCTATTGCTAACTTTTCTATCAAAAACCTGACAAATTCTATCTCTCAGAAATTCCGATCAGAGTTAATCAGAGATTCCTTAAGGAACCTCTGATTAAGTCGATTAGAATTTAGCGCAGGAAAAACAGTCGCTATTTTTCACGAAGTGAGGGGTAATAGTCGTTCTATTGCGCCGATCTTCGAGGAAAATATCGACTGTTTTAACCAGCTAAAAATAATTGGACTTGATCAGAGGTTCCTTAAGGAATCTCTGATTAAGTCTCTAAAATATGAGAAAATATCCATATTCCAAAATTAAGTAAAAACTTCTGTTATTTTGTCAGGATTCATAACATGAAACAGCTCAGTTTCTCTAGCCTCAA